>CAZNMV010000136.1:0-8031 GCA_964573835.1 uncultured Aestuariivita sp.
CTTCGTCGCTGGTACTGACCGGTTGCGACCAGTTCGATTTTCTGGCGCGGCGCGTCTGCGGGCACCCGGAACCGGGCGTCACGGCATCAGAAGCCCGCCATTGATGTGCAGGATCTGTCCGGTCATGTAGGCGGACGCGGGCCCGAGAAGGAACAGGATCGGCCCGACGACATCCTGCGGGACAGCCATCCGGCCCAGCGGGATGGTGGCAACATGGGCGTCGAGGTTGAAACCCGACTCCCGCTGGCTGCGTCCTGTGCCGCCGCGCAGAAAGGCGGTGTCGACGGCACCCGGTGCCACGGCATTGACGCGGATAGCAGGCGCACATTCCGCCGCCAGAAGCCGGGTGAGGGCCAGCACCCCGGCCTTTGCGGCGGCATAGGGGCCATATCCCGGCGCCGGTTTCTGCCCGAGGCCGGACGACATCAGGACCACCGCGGCGCCATCCCCCCGCAGCTGCGGCAGCGCGGCACGGACGGTGAGGTAGGTGGAGGTCAGGTTGCCGTCCAGCACCTCCGCAAAGGTCGCGGGGTCCATCTGGGCGAGGGACATGCGCGGCGCCGTGAACCCGGCGAGACACACAAAACCGTCAAGCGGCCTGTCGCACTCGGCGGCCCGGGCAAAAGCCGCCGAGACAGAGGCCTCGTCGGTGGCATCGACCGGGATCGACAGGACACCGGCCGGTGGCTGCCAGCCGGCAAGGGAGGCAGGCAGATCCAGCGCAACCACCTCGCATTCCGCGGCGGTCAGGGCGTCGACCAGTGCGCTACCGATCCCGCCCGCCGCGCCGACGACAGCGATTCGCGATCCGGTCGCCGGGGCCAGTCTTGCGACATCCCCGGCGGAAACAGGTACGCGAGGCGGAACATTTTCAGGCATGTTGTCTCCCTTGCAGATGATATCGCGGCGCACGTCGCAGCATTCCGGCAATCGCGGAGGCTGTCACTTTGTCCTGATTTCCGTTCAGGGCAAGACGGTTGAGCAGTGCGCAGACCCTGGCCCGGCCAAATTCCTTCTTTTGCTTTCAACAGGCAAGGCACTTGTCAGTGAGCCGTAAATTGTATTAGTTTTGATACAGGTTTGGGGAGTGAAACCAGACGGCTACCGCGCGAACGCGGCACAGGAAAACAGGGAGAGTTCAAGAATGGTTAAAGCAAGAGTCGCCGCATTTCTGACCGCCGCCGCCGTTACGGTGGCGTCCGTTCTTCCGGCCGCGGCAGAAACCACGATCCGCGTCGCCTCCTTCACGCCGGAGGGCGCGGTCGGGGTGCGGTTCGTTATGAAACCGTGGATGGAGGCCGTCCAGGCCGAACTCGGTGACCGGGTGAACCTGGTGCCGTTCTGGGGCGGCGCCCTTGGCCCGAACCCGTTCGACCAGTTCGACCTGGTGCGCACTGGCGTGGTCGACGTGGCCTGGGTCCTGTCGGGCTATACCCCCGGCCAGTTCCCGCAGATCAACATCACCGAGCTCCCCTTTGGGGTCGCAAGCGGCGAGGAAGGCTCGGTCGTCGGCTGGCGCCTGATAGAGGAAGGTCTGATCGGCGGTCTGGAGGACGTGCCTGTTCTAACTTTCTGGACGCCGGACATCACCAATATCCACTTGCGTGAACCGTTGACGAGTCTCGATGACCTCAATGGCACCTCGCTGCGGGCCGCGGGCCAGTTGCAATCCATGTTCGTCGAGGCGATCGGCGCGGCGCCGCAGGTGCTGAGCTCGGTCGAGGCGAACGAGGGGATGCAGCGCGGCACCATCGACGGGCAGCTGCAAGGCTGGACCGGGATGCAGACCTTTGGCGGTTTTGCGGTGTCGAACGTGACCTACCGCGTTCCGCTCGGTGCCTCGCCGTTCTTTATGCTGATGAACAAGGACCTGTGGGACAGCCTTCCCGCCGATGTGCAGGAGGTGATGACCAAGCACGCCGGCGAAGGCCTGGCCCGTGCCGGCGGCAAGGCCTATGACGCCCTGACAATCGAGATCGTGGAGCGTCGGCGCGCGGAAGGTCATATCGTGATCGAGCCCGATGCGGCAACGCTTGAATCCTACAGAACGCAATATGCGGGCATTTATGATGCGTGGCAGGGCAGCGTGCCGAACGGCCCCGAAGTGTTCGACGCGTTCTTTCGGCTGATCGACGATTATCGCGTCGGGAAGTGACCGCAGGTTGCAGCGGGTGGCATTGCCGCCCGCCGTTTGCCTTCAAAGCCCCTGTTGGAAAGTGATTGGACCTGATGGTTTCATTCCTTGAGGTTTCGCGACGCTACCTTCTGACTGCGACGCAGGTTCTGGCGCTCGTCGGCTTCGGCGGCATCGTCGCAATGTGCCTCATCACGATGTATGACGGGCTGGCCCGATACATCGTCGCAATGTGCCTCATCACGATGTATGACGGGCTGGCCCGATACTTCTGGCTGACCCGCGTGCCGGGGTTCAAGGATTTTGGCGAGGTGATCTTTGCCATCCTAATCGCCTGCTGCTTTCCGATCGGCCTGTTGCGCAATCAGAATATCACCATCACCTTTCTTGGCACCGCGTGGGGGAAACGCGCGGCCTCGGTGCTCAATCTTTTCTCCGCGCTGGCCACGCTTCTAGGCTTTGCGATCCTCACCTATGCGGTCTTGCTGCGCGCCGACGGTCTTGGGGGGCGGATGACGCGCACGGGGGTGATGATGGTGGCGCCCTGGGCCTGGGGGGCCGCCACGATCATGGCGTCGGCGCTGTTTATTCAAGGCTGGGTGGTGCTGGCGCGGGTGGCCGAGATGGTCACCGGGGTCCGGATCGTCGACGATCATGCGGGCGTCACCGAGGGCGGTATCGAGGAAGGCTTCGCCCCCAACGGCAAGGCATCGCAGGATGCCGGCTGGAGCGCGCGCGGATGATCGACGGCATGACCCTTTCCCTTGTCGGCCTGGCCGTGATGTTCGGCATGATCGTGCTGCATGTGCCGATCGGGATCTCGATGCTGCTGGTCGGGTTCTTCGGAGTGGCGGAGTTCATCGGCATCGCCCGCACGTTCTCGCTGGTCGCCGCTGAAACCATCAGCGCCATCGGCAGCGAAAGCCTGGCCGTCATTGCAGTCTTCCTGCTGATGGGCACCTTCGCTACGAGGGCGGGGCTGTCGGCCGAGATCTTCCGCGTCGCGGCGGCGTTTTTGGGGCACCGGCCCGGCGGGCTGGCCAGCGCCACCATCGGGGCCTGCGCGGGCTTTGGCGCGATCTGCGGCTCGTCGGTCGCGACCACGGCGACGATGGCGCGGATCGGCATTCCGGAAATGACCGGGCGGCGCTATGATGCAGGCTTCGCGGCGGGATCGGTCGCGGCGGGGGGCACCCTTGGCATCCTGATCCCGCCCTCGGTGATCATGGTACTCTATGCCGTGCTGACCGAAAACTCCCCGCTGGCCCTGTTCGCAGCGGGTCTGATTCCGGGGATCATCGCGGTGGTCTTCTACATCGTCGCCATCGAGGTCGTGGTCTGGCGCAGGCCGGACCTTGCCCCTCCCGGCAGCCGGATGCCCTGGGCCCAGCGGCTGAAGGTCGTCCTTGGGGCCTGGCGGTCGATCCTGGTGATCGTCGCCGTCGCCTTCGGGCTGTATGGCGGGATCTTCACCGTGCTGGAGGCCGCGAGCGTCGGGGCCACCCTCTGCTTCGTCTTCGCGCTGCTGTCCGGAAACCTGCGCAGCAAGGCCTTTGCCGACAGCCTGATCGAGACCGCCGCCAATACCTGCCTGATTTTCGTGATCGTCATCGGCGCGAATGTCTTTGGCCGGTTCCTCGCCTTCACCCAGGCGCCGCAGGTCATTGTCGAGGCGATCGAGGCGGCGGGGTTCGCCCCCTTCGTGGTGATTCTCCTGCTGCTGATCGTCTACATCATCCTGGGGTCGATCTTTGACACCGTCGCGGCGATGGTCATCACGCTGCCCTTTGTCTATCCGCTGGTGGTCGGGTCCCTCGGGTTCGATCCGATCTGGTGGGGCATCATCATGGTTATGGTGATGGAAATCGGCATGGTGACGCCCCCCATCGGGATCAACGTCTTTGTGCTGCACGGGGTGGCAAAGTACATCTCTCTGCGCAGCATCTACCGCGGGATCGCGCCCTACCTCGCGGCTGATTTCGCGCGGCTGGCCATTGTCGCGCTGTTCCCGGCGCTGTCGCTGACCCTTCCGCGCCTGCTGGGCTACATGTAGCGGGTATGCCGTCAGGTCCCCAGGCCGAACCGGCGGGGTGACATCGGGGTAGAGGGTGTCGTCACGGTCTTTGGCTCGGTATAGAACTGCAGGCAGGCCTCGCCGCCTTCGCGTCCGACCCCGCTGTCCTTGTAGCCGCCAAAGGGCGCGCGCAATTCGCGGGTCATCGTGGTGTTGACCCAGACGACACCGGACCGCAGGTCGCGGGTGGCCCTTTCGACCGTCGGCAGGTAGTCGGACCACAGATAGGACACCAGGCCAAAGGCGGTGCCATTGGCTTTTTCGATCGCCTCCTCGTAGCTGTCAAAGCGCAGGAACGTGGCGAAGGGGCCAAAGATTTCTTCCTGCGTCGTGCGCCGCGCGTTGTCCGGAGCGACCGCGACTGTGGGCTGCGCAAAGTACCCACCGGCCAGGGCGTCCGGCAGGTTGGCGGGGGCGGCCCCGCCCAACAGGACCTCGATGCCTTCGGCGCGCGCGATATCGGCATAGCCGATTACCCGGTCGCGATGCGCCCCAGAGGCAAGCGGGCCAAGCTCGGTCGCGTCGTCCATCGGATCGCCGATCCGGATCCGGGCGGCGCGGTCCAGGAAATCGGCGATGAACCGGTCCGAGATCGAACGCTCTACCAGGATCCGCGATCCGGAAAGACATTGCTGCCCGTTGTTGGAATAGATCGAGGTCAGTGCCGCATCGAGGGCGCGGTCGTAATCCGCCGAGGCAAAGACGATGTTTGCCGATTTCCCTCCCAGTTCCATCGTGCAGGGTTTCAGGCGTCGCCCGGCCTCGGCCATGATCTGGCGTCCGGTTTCGGTGCCGCCGGTAAAGCTGATCAGATCGACATCTGGATGGGCGACCAGCGCCGCGCCGGTGACTGGCCCGCGCCCGTTGACAAGGTTCAGCACGCCGGCGGGAACCCCGGCCAGATGTAGAAGCTCGACCAGACGCGCCAGCGCCAGCGGGGTCTGTTCCGAGGGTTTGACAACGCAGGTATTGCCAAAGGCGAGGGCGGCCGCGATCTTCATCGAGGCCAGCGCCGTCGGGGCGTTCCATGGTGCGATCAGCGCGGCCACGCCCACCGGTTCGCGCACGACGATGGTCCGGTATCCGGCGGCCTGGTCATAGACCTCGCCTCGCGTCTGGCCGATGAATTCCGCAAAGAACCGAAAGTTGTACGCCGCCCGCGCGATATGGCGTTCGCGCAACTCGCGCAGCGAGACGCCAAGGTTCAGGCATTCTAGCCGCGCCAGTTCATCCGCATGGGCTAGGATCGCGTCGTGACAGGCCAGCAGAAGCGTCTGTCGCGCCTCGGTCGGCATCAGCCGCCAAGTCCGGTCGGCAAAGGCGCGGCGCGCGGCGGCGACGGCACGGTCCACCTCGGCTGCATCCGCCTCGGCCAGTTCCGACACCTGCGCACCGGTGGCCGGGTAATACACGGCCAGACGTTGCGGCCCCCCCTTGACCGGCGCGCCGCCGATGAAACTCGTGACCAGTTCGGGGGGGATGCAGGGGGTCATGAGCAGGGTTCGCCTAGCTGTTGGCTGCGGGATGCATTTGCACCAGACAATAACATGTCGTATTAGTAATACAAGTTTGCGCGACCGAAACATCCGGGGAGAGTGCCGCATGCCTTACAGAACCAATCCGGAATGCGAAGTGGCCATCGCTGGGGCGGGTCCCGTCGGGCTGACGCTGGCTTATCTGCTGTCGTTGCAAGGGATTTCGGTGGTCGTGGTCGAGCGTGCCGCCGGGCTGACCGAGGATCTGCGGGCCTCGACCTTTCACCCCCCGACGCTGGACATGCTCGACACGATCGGTCTTGGGGGCAACCTTGTGAGCGAGGGGCTGATCTGCCCGGACTGGCAGATTCGCCTGCATCCCAGCGGCGAGCGGGCGGTGTTCGACCTGTCCGTCCTGGCCGCTGACACGGCCCATCCCTACCGGCTGCAATGCGAACAATGGAAGCTGTCGCGCCTTCTGATGTCGCAGCTGACGCGGCAGGGCACGGTCGATGTCCGCTTCGGAACAGCGGCGGCCGGGATCACGCAGGACGATCTGGGCGTGAGCCTTGAGGTCGAGACCGGCGAAACCGGCGAGCGCGAGACGATTCGCGCACGGTTCGTCATCGGCGCGGACGGGGCGCGCAGCTTCGTGCGCGAGGCGGTGGGCCTTGACTTTACCGGCCGGACATATCCGGAAACGACGCTGCTGGTGACCACGACCTTTCCGTTCGAGGATCACCTCGAAGGGCTGTCGAACGTCAGCTATTGCTGGAGGGCGGGCGGGAATTTCAGTCTTCTAAAGGTGCCCGGGCGGTGGCGCATCTCGGTCTACCCGCGCGAGGACGCGCCGATTGAGGACCAGATGCAGGACGATGCGATCGAGGCGGCGCTGCAAGTCATTGTGGCCCGGCCCGACCGCTATGACGTGCTGGAAAAGCGTCCCTACAGGGTGCATCAGCGGATCGTGCCGGATTACCGCGCGGGGCGGGTCGTGCTGGCGGGAGACGCGGCGCATCTGAACAACCCGTCCGGTGGCATGGGACTGAACGGCGGCATTCACGATGCTTTCGAGCTGTCCGCCGCGTTGCAGGACATGCTGCGGGGCACGGCAGGTCCGGGGCGGCTCGACCTGTACACACGCCGCCGCAGGCCGGTGGCCAGCGAGCAGATCCTGATGCAGGCCGACCGGAACCGCGCCCGGATGCGCGAGCGCGATCCGGCCAAACGGCGCGAGATCCTTGCCGGGCTGCAGGAAATTACCGCCGACCGTGAAAAACTGCGCGACTACCTTCTGCGGTCCTCGATGATCGAGGGCTTGCGGATGGCCGCGCGCGTTGCCTGAAGAGGGCAGGATGGTACTCGAATACGCGCCAGACGGGCTGATGGGGGTCTTTACCCCGCAGGCAAACACCACCGTCGAACCAGAATTCGGCATTCTTGTGCCGCCTGGCATGGCCTGGATCAACGGGCGGCTGCTCAGCGATGCCAGGACGATCGACGACCGGCTGCTGGACTACTTCTCCAACTACGGGAACGCCCTGCGGCAATTCGCGAACGCGCCGGTGGGGGTGATCGGGTTCGCCTGCACGGGGGCCTCCTATCTCGCCGGGGTCCCGCAAGAGGACGTGACCGTGGCCCGGCTTAGCGATGCGGCGCGCGTGCCGGTCATCACCGCGGCAACGGCGGTGAACGATGCGCTGAGGGTGCTTGGCGTGCAACGGGTCGCGCTGGTGTCGCCCTACCATGCGAGCCTCAACGAGGCGAGCGCGGTCTACTGGGCGGCGCGCGGTTTCGATGTGGTGGCCAAACCCTCGGCTTTCCGGGAATCCGGCGAGTTTCATCCGATCTACAGCCTACCGTCCGATGCCGCGATGCCGGCCCTTGACGCGGTGGCCGACACCGGGGCCGAGGCCGTGGTAATACTGGGAACCGGGCTGCCGTCGCTGCGCCCGATCCGCACCCGTCCCTTCATCGGGGCGGCGCCGCTTCTGTCCTGCAACCTGTGCCTGGTCTGGCGCATGGCGCTGGACCTTCGGGGCGAGGCGCCAACGGCGGAAAACCTGTTGTCTTGGGTGCGGGCGGACCATTGGGGTGACCGCCTGTAGGAAAGCCGGTCATCTTCAAACAATTCCGGGCGAAGACGGGCAGGGCGCGGCCTCGGGCCTCGCGCCCGCAAGTCAACCGCTTCAGTACCTCGGGCGCCAGATATGCCAACCTGAGCTGTCGGCTGACATGCCGTTCCGCCAGCCCAACGGCCGCGGCCAGTTCCTGACTCGTGGCGAACTCGCCGGCCTCCATGCGCCGCCGCCAACCCTCAGCCTGATCAAGTTCCAAGGATCAAGGAC
>CAZNMV010000137.1:0-7968 GCA_964573835.1 uncultured Aestuariivita sp.
ACACGCTGCGCTGCTACATGAACATCGCCGCGCGACGCCCTGAAATCTATTACAATGGCGAAAAGCTGACGGGATACGATTCCGTCATCCCCCGGATCGGGGCGTCGATCACCTTCTATGGCCTCGCCGTGCTGCGCCAGTTCGAGATGATGGGCGTCTTTCCGCTCAACGAAAGCGTGGCCATCGGCCGGTCGCGCGACAAGCTGCGGTCGCTGCAACTGCTGGCGCGCGACGGGATCGGCCTGCCGGTCACCACCTTCGCCCATGACCCCAAGCAGACGGGCGAGGTGCTGAAACTTGCGGGCGGCGCGCCCGTCGTGATCAAGCTGCTGGAAGGCACGCAGGGCATCGGCGTCGTTCTGGCCGATACCGACCGCTCGGCCCGGTCGGTCGTCGAGGCGTTCCGCGGCGCGGGCGTGAACATCTTGCTGCAGGAATTCATCAAGGAAGCGGGGGGCACCGACATCTGCGCCATCGTCATCGGCGGCAAAGTCGTGGCCGCCATGAAACGCACCGGCGCCGAAGGCGAATTCCGTTCGAACCTGCACCGGGGCGGGTCGGCGCAACTGGTCAAGCTGTCGCCCGAGGAACGCGCCATCGCGGTGCGCGCGGCGAAAAGTCTGGGGCTGAATGCCTGTGGCGTCGACATGCTGCGCGCCAATCATGGCCCCGTGATCATGGAGGTGAATTCCTCGCCCGGGCTCGAAGGGGTGGAAAAGGCCACCGGCCTCGATATCGCGGGCAAGATGATCGAATACCTGGAGAAGAACGCGCGCCCCGGATCGACGCGCACCAAGGGCAAGGGATGACGCGGGCGCGGCCCCATTTCACCATCGGAACCGCGCGGATCGCGCCCGGGTCGCGCCGCACGGTCGGCCTGCCGGTGAGCGTTCTGTCCGATCACACGCCGGTCACCCTGTCGGCCCATGTCGTTCACGGCACGCGCGAAGGCCCGACGATCTTCGTCTCGGGCGGCGTCCACGGGGACGAGGTGATCGGGGTCGAAATCATCCGGCGGGTGCTGAAATCGCCCGCCCTTGCCGCGTTGCGGGGCACGCTGATCGCGGTGCCCATCGTCAACGCCTTCGGCTTCATCAGCCATTCGCGCTATCTGCCCGACCGGCGCGACCTGAACCGGGTCTTTCCGGGCAGCGCCACGGGGCCGCTTGCCGCGCGGCTGGCGCATCTGTTCATGACCGAGGTGGTGTTGCGGTCCGATCTGGGGATCGACCTGCATTCGGCGGCGGTGCACCGCATCAACTATCCGCAGGTGCGCATCGCCCCCGACAATCCGCGAACCGAGGAAATGGCGGAAGTCTTCGGCGCGCCCATCATCATGCGCTCGCCCCTGCGCGAGGGATCGCTGCGGCAGGCCGCGCGCGAGGCGGGGCGCGACGTGCTGCTGTTCGAGGCGGGAGAGGGGCTGCGCTTTGATGAATTGTCGGTGCGTGCGGGCGTTGCGGGCATCCTGCGGGTGATGCGCCACATGAAGATGATCCCCGCGCGGGGCGTGGCGGCGGCGCGGGCGAAGCCGCAGGTCTGCCCGTCGTCGAAATGGCTGCGCGCGCCGATGGGGGGCCTTCTGCGCATCTACAAGGCCGATGGCGTGCCCGTGCGCGAAGGGGATCTTCTGGCCACCGTGTCGGACCCGTTCGGGGAAGAGGAACGCGATGTCATCGCCCCCTTCGACGGTCTGATCGTGGGCCGCGCCGTCATGCCGGTGGTGAACGAAGGTGACGCCGTCTTCCATCTGGGCCGTGTCGCTTCGGTGCGGCGTGCCGGATCGGCGGTGGGCGGCCTGAGCGCGCAGCTGGGCGACGACCCGATGTTCGACGAGGACGAGATCATCTGAGGGGCCCGCAGGGGCGGCAGAGATTAACAATCCCTGAACGCACCCCTGCAAGCCGTTGATTTTCCGTGGCCCGACAGGCGTCCCACGCTGGGACGCCCGGTCAGAGCAGGCTGTCGGGCATCTTCTGTTCGGCGGCCGTGTTTGCCCGCCGGAAGACCAGCGTCACCAGCGTCGAGACGATCACGATGAACAGCGAATAGAGCGCGGGCACCGCCATGTAGCTCTGCGCCTCGTCGCCCGAGAAGGTGAAGACGATGATCGCGATGGCGAGCGGCCCGTTCTGGATGCCGGTCTCCAGCGCGACGGTCCGCGCGTTTCTCGGATGCAGCCGCAGCGCGCGCGCGAAGGCATAGCCGATGGTGATCCCGAACAGCCCCAGCCCCACCGCCGCCACATAGGTCGCGGGCGTGGTCGTCATCAGGAACTGCCAGTTGCGCGGAACCCAGCTGACCATCAGGAAGAGGATGAAGAACAGCGCCAGCGCCGAGCCGAGAAATTCCGTCACCGCGCCCGCATTCGCGTTCAGCTTGCGCAGCATCATCCCGATCGCCACCGGCACCAAGAGCAGGATCAGCGTGATGATGATGTTCTCGCGCGGGATCTCGAGCTGGAGCGCGGTCGCATAGATCACCAGGATGATCGGGATCAGGATCACCCCCGTCACCGTCGAGGTCACCGTCATCAGCACCGACAGCGCCAGATTGCCCTTGGAGAAATAGGTGAAGATGTTCGACGTCGTGCCGCCCGGCATGCAGGCCATGATCAGCACGCCCACCGCGATCGCCGGCGGCAGCGGCAGCAGCGTGATGAGAAGGAAGCCGATGAAGGGCATGAAGCCGTACTGGCTCACCACCCCGATCATCAGCCCGTAGGGCCGCTTGAGCGCCAGAAGGAAGTCGCGCGGGGTCAGCGATGCACCCATCCCCAGCATGATCACGAAGATCATCAGCGCCAGAAGCGTCTGTTCGAATTCACCGACCATGCAAACTCACTCCGCCGCGATGCGCGCGAGTTCTTCGGCGCGCAGGTCTTTTCTGAGGATCTTGCCCACGTTCGACTTGGGCAGCTCGTCGCGGATCTCGACCCGCTTGGGCACCTTGTAGGCGGTCAGGTGTTCCTTGGCGTAGGCGCGGATCGCGTCCGAGGTGAGGCTCGTGTCATGGAGCACCACGAAGGCCTTGACCGCCTCGCCGGTGGCATCGTCCGGCACGCCGATCACGGCGACCTCGTCGATGCCGGGATGGGCGGCAAGCACGTCCTCCACTTCGTTGGGATAGACGTTGAAGCCCGACACGATCACCATGTCCTTCTTGCGGTCCACGATGCGCACATAGCCGTCGGCGTCCATCACACCGATGTCGCCGGTCAGGAACCAGCCGTTCACGATGACCTTGTCGGTCTCGTCGGGCTTGCGCCAGTAGCCCTTCATCACCTGCGGACCCTTGGCGGCGATCTCGCCCGCCTCGCCGGTAGGCAGGGGATTTCCTGCCTCGTCGAGAATCGCGATCTCGGTTCCCGGGACCGGCACGCCGATCGACCCGTCGCGCGCCTTGCCCAGCGGGTTGAAGGTCAGCACGGGCGCGGTTTCGGTCAGGCCGTAACCCTGCAGGACCGGCTTGCCGGTGATCTCTTCCCAGCGCGCCGCCACGCTCGATTGCAGGGCCATGCCACCCGCGCTGGCGAACTTCAGGTGCTTGGGCGGGCTGTCGGTGAACCAGACCTCGTTCGTGAGGCCGTTGAACAGCGTGTTCACCCCGCTCATCCAGGTGATCCTGTAGTTCTCGAACGCGCGCTTGAGGTTCGACAGCGGCCGCGGGTTCGGGATGAGCACGTTGCGCGCGCCCAGCCACCAGAAGCCCAGAAGGTTCACCGTGAAGGCGAAGATGTGATAGAGCGGCAGCGCCGTCAGCGCCACCTCGCGGCCTTTCTCCAGGCCGGTGATCAGCTCCATCGTCTGTTCCATGTTGGTGACCAGATTGCGGTGCGTCAGCATCGCGCCCTTGGCCACGCCCGTTGTGCCGCCGGTGTATTGCAGGACCGCGACATCGTCGGGCTGAACGGGCTGGTGATAGCTGTCGACCTCGATCTGGGCGGCGTCGCGCCGCGCGCGGCCCGCGGCCAGCGCGTCAGGCAGGCGGATATGCGCGACGTCGACCGGTTGCACCGACCGGTCCCAGTATTTCTGCACCAGCCCCACGATCCCGCGCGGCATCGCGGGCAGGAATTCCGCGACCCGCGTCACGATCACGTTGGGGATCGGGTGGCCTTTCGTCGCCGCGGGGATCTTGTCGGCGAACATGTCCACGATGACAAGCGCGTGGGGTTCGGCATCTTCGAACTGCCTGGCCATTTCGTCGGCTGTATAAAGCGGATTGACGTTCACCAGCACGCAGCCCGCCTTGAAGACGCCGAAGGCTGCGACGGGGAAGGACAGGCAGTTGGGCATCTGCAGCGCCACCCGGTCGCCCGCGTTCAGGCCCGCCACCTCGCGCAGGTAGACTGCGAAGGCGTCGGACATCTCGTCGATCTGGGCGAAGGACAGCGTGCCGTTCATGCCGTTGGGCAGGCAGCAGGTGAAGGCAGGCGCGCGGCCATGCGCCGCCGCGACGGACCCGATCAGGTCGCCCAGCGTGCGATAGGCCGGTTCGGGGATGTCGGCGCGCACGCCGGGTCCGTAGAATGCCGTCCAGGGGCGCTGTTGCATGGCGCGGGTCTCCCTCCGTCTCCTCGGGTGTCACAATACCGCCAAAGCGGCATCTGAGAAGCGTCTTTCGGAGGCGCGACGTCACGGAACCGCCCCCCGATAACCTGCGTCAATGAAACCGCGTCCGGACGCTGCCAATCTTGCGTCACCGACGGCGCGATCAGCAGGGACCAGCGACATGATGAAGACCGACCTCAGACGGGCCGAAATGGTCGAACGGCAGATCCGGGCGCGGGGCGTGCGCGACGACCGCGTGCTGGCCGCCATGGGCCGGATCGCGCGCGAGGATTTCGTCCCGCGCCACCTGCGCGACCGCGCCTACGAGGATCGCCCCCTGCCCATCGACGCGGATCAGACCATCTCGCAGCCCTATATCGTGGCCCTGATGATCGAGGCGCTGGCGCTGAAGGGCGGGGAAAAGGTGCTCGAGATCGGGGCGGGATCGGGCTATGCGGCGGCGGTTCTGTCGCGGATCGCCGGAGAGGTCTTTGCCATCGAACGCCACGGCGTGCTGGCGGCGAAGGCCGCGGCCGCCCTGCAGGACGCGGGCATCGGCAATGTGCGGATCCTGCATGACGACGGATCGAAGGGCTGGGCCGACGAGGCGCCTTTCGATGCGATCCTCGTCTCGGCGGCGGCGCCCTTCGTGCCCGAGGCGCTCAAGAACCAGCTTGGGGTCGGCGGGCGGCTGGTGGTGCCGGTGGGCACCGATCCCCGCGCGCAGGAGCTTGTACGCGTGACACGCCGCGAGGGCGGCCGCTTCGACCGCGAGGATCTTGCCGATGTCCGCTTCGTGCCGCTGATCGGGGATCAGGGCTGGGAGGGCGAGCCCGCCGTCGCTCAGCCGAAGGCTGCAGCGCCGCGGCGCGGGGGCAGGGACCTGCCCGGTCTCATCCGCGCCCATGCAGAGGCCTTCGAGGATGTGGAGAGCGCGCCGCTGGGCATGATGATGGACCGCATCGGCGACGCCCGCATCGTGCTGATCGGCGAGGCGAGCCATGGCACATCGGAATTCTACCGCATGCGCGCGCTGATCACGAAGCGGCTGATCGAGGAGAAGGGTTTCACCATCGTCGCCGCCGAAGCCGACTGGCCCGACGCGGCGCGCATCGACCATTACGTGCGCCACCGCGAGGCGCTGTCGTCGGACTGGGAAGCCTTCGCGCGGTTTCCCACGTGGATGTGGCGAAACGAAGAGACGCGGGCTTTCGCCGACTGGCTGCGCGACTGGAATTCCGGGCAGACAGAGGCGCGGCGCGCGGGGTTCTACGGGCTCGATCTCTATTCGCTGTTCCTCTCGGCGCAGTCGATCATCGACTATCTTCAGGACGTCGACCCCGACCTCGCCCGCATCGCCCGCGACCGGTATGGCTGCCTCGGCCCGTGGGAGGCGGACCCGGCCTCCTATGGCCGGGCGGCGCTGACCGGCGCCTACCGGGGCTGCGAACGGGAAGTCGTGGCGATGCTGGCCGATCTGATGCGCCGCAGGCAGGATTATGCGGACCGCGACGGCGACCGGTTCTTCGATGCCGCGCGCAACGCGGCGCTGGTGGCGAATGCCGAGAAATACTACCGGATCATGTATTACGGATCGCGCGCGTCGTGGAACCTGCGCGACGACCACATGTTCGAGACGCTGCAGAGCATCCTGAATTTTCACGGCGAAGGTGCCCGTGCCGTGGTCTGGGCGCATAATTCGCATATCGGCGATGCCCGCGCGACCGAGATGTCGCGCCGGGGCGAACGCAACCTGGGCGAATTGTGCGCGCGGGGATATGGGGCCGCAAGCTACCGCATCGGCTTCGGCACAGACCGGGGCACCGTTGCCGCCGCCAGCGTCTGGGACGGGCCGATGGAGATCAAGCAGCTGCGCCCCGCCCATCCCGACAGCTATGAGCGGCAGTTTCACCTGTCGGGTCTGCCGGGGCTCATCCTGCCGATGCGGGCGGGGCAAGAGCTCGACGTGGCGACCGAGCTGTCCTATCCGCGGCTTGAACGCGCCATCGGCGTCATCTACCGCCCCGAGACCGAGCTGCAGAGCCATTATATCGAGGCGGAGCTTCCCCGCCAGTTCGACGAATACATCTGGATCGACCGGACCAGCGCGGTCAGCCCGATCGACACGGCGCGGCAGCCGGGCCTTCCCGATACCTATCCCTTCGGCACGTGACAGCTGCCTGTGCTTGACCGCGGTCAATGCGCTGCAGGGGCCTGGGATGGGATGCTGCCTTTCTCCGGCAGGCCGGGGCGGATCACTCAAGGGAGAACCACGGGATGGCCACGACACTTACCGCGACCTATGCGACCGAAGCCGCCGCGCGCAACGCCTATGACGACCTGATCGGCAGCGGCTATCCGCGCGAAAAGATCTTCCATCAGAAGGATGTGCCCGAGATCAAGGTCATGTCGCCCCGCGACACGCTGCGCGAGGCGCGCGAGATCCTCGCCCGCCACGAGCCGAGCAAGGTCATCGAGCGCGAAACCCGGGACTGATCGCGGCCGGCGCCGCCTGCCGCGCCAAACCGCAAGGGGACGCCCATGACCTTCGAGATCGCGGTCGTGCTTGGCCTTCTCGTCCTCGCCATGGGGCTTTTCGCCTCCGAGGCCTTTCCCATCGACATTACCGCGCTGGGCCTGATCGCGGCACTCATCGCGACCGGCATCCTATCGCCCGCCGAGGCCTTCGAGGGCTTTGGCAACGAGGTCATCATCATCCTCGCGGCGGTCATGATCATGGCCGGGGCGGTCGTGAAGGCGGGGGTGATGGAGTGGCTGGGCCAGGCTGTCGACCGGATGGGCCGCTCGCAGGAAAGAAGGTCGATCCTGACGCTCCTTCTGGTTTCAGCGGGAAGTTCGGCGTTTCTGAGCAACACCAACACCACGGCCATTCTGATGCCCGCGGCGATCGAGACCGCGCGACGGGTGAAGGTCAGCGCAAGCCGCATCCTGATGCCGCTGGCCTTCGCGTCGATGCTGGGCGGGTCGGGCACGCTGATCGGGACATCGGCCAATCTGGCGGGCAGCGGGATGGTCGCCCGGCTGGGGTTCGAGCCCTTTTCGCTGTTCGAATTCATCGGGATCGGCGCGATTGTCAGCATCGCGGGTCTGCTCTGGCTTGTCTTTCCGGGCAGTGCCTTGATCCCCGAGGGCCGTCCTGTGGAAGAGGAAAAGGGTGACGAACCACGCGGCTTCATCGCCACTTTGTGCCTGCCCGACGGGTCGGCGGCCATCGGCAAGGCCTTGTCCGAGATCGATTTCGACGATCTCGACACCGATGTGCTGACGGTGGTGCGCGATGGCGAACGGCTCGGCCCGCATCATTCCCGCAAGCTCGCCGCGGGCGACGAACTCCTTGTGCGCGCGACGCAGGGCGGGGTGCTGAAGCTGAAGAAATCCGCCGAGTTCACGCTGG
>CAZNMV010000138.1:0-7960 GCA_964573835.1 uncultured Aestuariivita sp.
ATGGCACCGCGGAAGGTGAGCGCGCCGATCTCGCCGACCGGCAGGGTGCGGTGGCCGCCCAGCCGCACGAAACGGTAGACCGACCGCCCGCCCGACCGCGTCTGCCCGATGGCGCCCTGCGCACCCCAGCTGCCCCGCGCCGCGCGCCCTGCATGGTGCAGCGACAGATCGGCCACCTGCGAAGACAGGTCCGAATTGCGCAAGGTCGGTGCCAGCGCCTGCGCTTCGGACGAGAGCGCGACATGTTTGGTGTAAAGCCGCAGGCCCAGCGTGGTGCGCCCCGTTTCCGTCGCCGTCAGCCGGTAGCCCAGCGCGAGATCGGCTGTGGCGACCGTGCCCGACAGCGCCTGCGCCGCGCCCGACAGGATACCGGTGACGGGAATGCCTTCGATCACCTGCAGGCTCGACTCCGCGCCGTTGTTGACGTTGCTCGACGGCCGGACCGAGGTGACGAGGTTGAACGAGACCGGGTTGACCTGCCGCAGGTGGCGATAATCGCGCGCCATCCGGTCCTTCGCGGCGGGGTCGCTGACATGGATCGCGGTGCGCCGCAGCCAGATCTGCGCGAGCCCCGGCCGATCCTGCGCGGCGGCAAGGCGGGCGGCCTGTTCACCCGCGCTCACCTTGTCGGGTTTGGTTCCGGCGTGGCGGAAAGCATAGGCGGCGGCCTTGCGCCCCAGGGTCAGTTCGCCCTGCGCGGCATGGGCATGGGAGAGAATGAAATAGGCATAGGCATCCGTCGGATCGGCCTGCAGCAGGCCGCGCGCCGCGGCGATGGCGGTGCCCGTATCGCCGCGCGCCATTGCCTCGCGCGCAAGCGCGCGGGTCTGGTCGAGCGTCAGGCTGACCGGTTCGGCCAGCGCCGCCCCGCCCAGACCCAGAAGCAGCGCGAGGCAGGCCAGCGCGTGCCGCATCGCGCCGCCTAGGGGCAGATCGGGCTGGCGCCGGGGGTGCCGCACTGGACGAGCACGAAGAGCCCGTGTTCCTCTTCGTTGGTGAAGGCGTCGATGTGATCTTGCGCGAACAGCGATCCGGCGATCACGCGCGAATCCGTGCCGCCGAAGAGCCCGCCGAAATTCCCGCGCGAGATGTTGTTGCGCGAGACGGTGCCCGAAAACGACCCGTTCGCCTCGATCGCCGTGGATTCGAGATCGATGTCTTCAAGGATCACCGCGGTATCGGCGAAGACGCGGTTCGTCACACGGCCTTCGACGGCGTTGTCGGTGAAGTCGGCTGTGATGAGGATGGTGCCCGTCACCTCGCCCGCCTGACGCGGCAGCAGGCCCGCGGGCGTGCCGGCGGGCGGCGGCAGCAGATCGCCCGAATCGCCCGGCACATTGGTGAGACCGATGTAGTTGCCGCCATATTGCACGACGCCGGTGCCGGGATCATAGGCGCCGTCGCGCGCGTAGAGGCCACCGCCGAAATAGGTGCCGAACTGCCCGCCCGAGACGAAGATGCCCGCGCGCGCGTTGTCGTATTGCTGCACGAAGGCGGTGACATGCCGTTCGGTGGGCGAGCCCTGGATCGCATAGGCGACATAGCCCGGCCGGTCGAGCGCGGGCTTGCGCACATAGGTGCCGTTCAGCGCGTCGGCATCCGCCGTCAGGCCGTTGACCGTCAGCGTGCCGGTGCCGGGATCATAGGTGAAACTGGCCACATCGCTTTGAATATTCGCCGGTATCGAAACGGCGGCCCCCGGTGTCGTCGGCGGAGTTGTCGCTGTGCCCGTGAACGGGTTGCCGTCGCCGCATGCGGCAAGCACGGCAAGGGCGCAGGCGCCTGCCCAGAACTGCTTCATCTGCCTCAACCTCGTTAAAAACAGTTTTTTGTCTTGTTTTGCGGGAAGAATCCGCGCGTTACGTCAAAAAGTCAATGTATTCTGCAAAGCTGTGGATAAATCGTGGCGCGAAAGTGACCAGCATATAGTGGTTTTCGGGCAAGCCCCTCCAAGATATGGTTGGGGGCCGCAAGAGATTCGGCCCGGTCAGGAGAACCGCCATGCCGCTGACGCCCGAACAACAGGCCGAGATCGCCGAAACCCGCGCTGCCCTGACGCCCACGCGCCGCGTCGTGGCCCCGGGGATCGAAGGCCATCTTTACGAGGCCAAGCCCGTGCTCGACCACGGCTTCGTGCGGGTCATCGACTATATGGGCGACGACGCGGCGATCTGTCAGGCGGCGCGGGTGAGCTATGGGCGCGGCACGAAGTCGGTGCAGAATGACGAAGGGCTGATCCGCTACCTCATGCGGCACTGGCATTCGACGCCCTTCGAGATGTGCGAGAT
Source organism: uncultured Aestuariivita sp. (assembly GCA_964573835.1). GTDB lineage: Bacteria > Pseudomonadota > Alphaproteobacteria > Rhodobacterales > Rhodobacteraceae > JAGYKE01. Next base: position 2,289 of record CAZNMV010000138.1, read on the forward strand.
CAAGCTGCATGTGAAGTTGCCGGTCTTCGTGGCGCGGCAGTGGATCCGCCACCGCACGGCGAATGTGAACGAATATTCCGCGCGCTATTCGATCCTCGACCGCGAATTCTATATTCCCGCGCCCGAACACATCAACGCGCAGTCGCAGGTGAACAACCAGGGCCGGGGCGCGGTGCTGGAAGGGGAAGAGGCAGCGCGGGTTCTCGAGATCCTCAAGGCCGACAGCACGCGGGCCTATGACAGTTACGAGGCGATGATCTCGCAGGAGGGTCAGCTGGGCCTCGCGCGCGAGCTGGCCCGGATGAACCTGCCCGCCAATATCTACACCCAGTGGTACTGGAAGGTGGATCTGCACAACCTGTTCCACTTTCTGCGGCTGCGGGCCGATCCGCATGCGCAATACGAGATCCGCGTCTATGCCGAAGAGATCGGCAAGATCGTGGCCGACTGGGTGCCCTTCGCCTGGCGCGCCTTCGAGGATTACCGCCTTGGCGCGGTGTCGATGTCGGCGCAGATGATGGCCTGCCTGCGGCGGATGCTGAAGGGCGAGGCGGTCACGCAAGAGACGTCGGGCCTGAGCGCGCGGGAATGGCGCGAGTTTCAGGAGATGGTCGGGGGCTAGCCCGGTTTTGTGGGTCGGACCCTTGCCAGAAAGGGCTTTACAGCCCCGCCCGTGCCCCGTCATGGTGCGGGAGTGTTATGTGCGTAACGATGAAGGGGACAGATATGCGCGTTCACCTGGGTCTGCTTGCCGCTGTCGCGGCGCTGTGCCTGTCCGGAGCCGGGGTCTCGGCCAAGGAACTGAATTACTGGCCTTATGCCACCAAGCACAATTTCTGCCCGCCCGGCCTGCAGCCGGTGACGGCGGGGGGGACCGTGTGCTGTGGCAAGCCGAACCAGCACATCACCTATCAGCAGGCCATGCGGCATCCGACGACGACGCGGGTGCGTCATGCGCGTGCCTATGACTGCCCGCCGGGTACGAAGGGCTGCCGCTGACGCCAGGTCAGAGCAGCTTGATGTCCGACGCCATGGGGCGGCCGTCGCGGCCGTCCTGCAGGTCGAACGCGACCTTCTGATTGTCGCTGAGGGCCTTCAGCCCCGACCGTTCGACGGCCGAGATATGCACGAAGATATCCTTGCCGCCGTCTTCGGGGGCAATGAAGCCATAACCCTTGGTGCTGTTGAACCATTTCACGGTGCCTGTCGGCATGAGCCGTGTCTCCTTCCTGTCTTGCGCGCGGGTCGCGGTTGCCCGCGACCTTCCGGTGTCGGGAGGCCTTCCGCGACCGGACCGCAGCATAGGCATACGGTTGAGTGCCGCGCGAAGACTTCCCTTGTGTAATGAGATCGGGCCGGTCCCTGAAAAATCAAGAATATCACGCAGATTTGGCCCTTTCTGCGTGCCGGATGCCCAAAAAAGAGGGATTTCGATGAAGATATACGGATTGAAGACCTGCGACACCTGCCGCAAGGCGCAAGGCGCGCTGCCCGGCGCGCAGCTGATCGACCTGCGCGAGGCCCCGATGGACGAGGGCCTGCGGCAGGCGGCGCTGGCGCAGTTCGGGGCCGCGCTGGTCAACACGCGCTCGACCACCTGGCGCGGCCTGTCCGAGGCAGAGCGTCAGGACGACCCCGCGCGGCTTCTGGCGGCGCATCCCGCGCTGATGAAGCGGCCGCTGATCGTGACCGATGCGGGCGGGATGCATCTGGGCTGGACGCCCGAGGTCAGATCGGCCCTTGGCGCGGCGGGCTGAGCCGCTTAGGTAAGGGCGAAGCAGCAGAAGGGGGGCCCATGCGCAGCGCGGCCATGGTTCTGGGGATCATCGCGGGCATCATCGGGATGATCGTGGGCTTTTTCAGCTTCGGCTATACCGAGGCGGTGGAACGCTTCGGCGAGATCAATGGGCTGGTCGAACAGGTCGAGAATGTGGACCTGATCCGCTTCATGTCGCTGGTGGCGCCGATGCTGGCCATCGCGGGGGGCGCGATGGCGAAGGTGCGCGCGCTGTGGGGCGGGGCGCTTCTGCTCGTGTCGGCGGCTGGGATGTACTTTGCCTTCGGCTTCGGCGTTTTCACCATGTTCCCCATCGCCTTTGCGGCGCTGGGCGGTGTCATGGCCGTCGCCGCGGGCAAGCCGGACGAGCCGAAGGCGCATTTCTGAGGGCTCAGGTGATGCGGAAGACGCGGTCGACTGACATCGGCCCGGCCCCGCGCAGGACCAGAACCACAAGCAGGAAGACCCACATCACGCGTTCGTCGAGAAGGCCGATCGAGCTGTCGAACAGCTGGCCCAGCGGCGCGCCGTGGCCCGTCACGTCAACCAGCGTCTGCACCGCGACAAGCCCGATCGCCCCCAGCGCGGCGGCCCGGGTGAAGAGACCGATCACCAGAAGGACGGGCAGAACGTATTCCGCCACCATCCCCGCGATCACCACGAGGCGCTGGAAAACGCTCATCTGGCTGACGTCGTAAAGCGCCGCTTCGGCGGCCTTGGGGAAGATCTGGGCGAAGCCCCCGGCGGATGGGGTGAAGAACCCGCCTTCGGTCTTCATGCCCGCGGCGTTCAGATAATAGACTGCCAGCACCGCAAGGAAGACGACGCGCGCCAGCGTCGTCACCACGGCGTCGGAACCAAGCCGCCCGAAGGCCGAATTGTAAAGTGAGATCAGGGCTGTCATGGGTCGGCCTTCAGTTGTGGATCGCGCAGATCGCGCCGCCCGCAAGCAGGAGCGAGAGAACCTGCGCGAGGTCGAATTCGGGGGTTTCGGCAAGGCCCGCGTCATGGGCTTCGCCCAGTGTCGCGCCCGCCATCAGCGCGGCGATGCAGGCAGCACCACCGGGCGGCAGCAGATGCGGTTCGGGGTCGAAGCCCGGGCGCAGGATCGCGACATCCTGCGCGCCCGGGTCCGGTTTCGGCGCGCCCTCTTCGGTGTTGAAGCGCCAGATGGCGTGGATGGGCCAGGGTGACCGGATGAGCCGCAGGGCCGGCGCAAGCGTCAGGCGCGCGGCGACCAGCGCCTCGGGCGGCAGGGTGGCCAGCGCCGCGGGATCGACCGGGTCGGCATCGGCGGCGTGGTAGGAGTGCCGCAGCGCCAGGTCGAGCCGCGCGGCATCGGCCAGATACCCCAGATGCGCCACTTGCGGGACGGTGGCGATGAAGTCGGGGAAGCTGTCGCCATAGAGCATCAGGATGGGCGAGGTCGGAGGGTGGCGGCGCAGGTAAAGCCCGGCGAGGCCCTTCATGTTCTCCTCGCCCAGCAGCTTCGTGATGACGGGAAAGCCTTCGATCAGCGCTTCGGTCAGCGAGACGGCGACATTGTTGCGATAGACCGCGTATCGCCGCCCCGCAGGCGCGCCGGTGCCATCGGTCAGGCCTTCGGGCACGGGCCGCGCGGGGTCGAGAAGGGCCGCGCGGAACTGGTCCTGGCCGACCGTCATGCGGCGATCCGGGTCAGCGCGCGGGCGGCGCGGCGCGCCTCATCCTGCAGCACGGGCCAATCGGGCACGTCGGTATCCCATTCGACAAGAAGCGGCTTCGGCCCCGACCGCGCGAGCGCATGGTCGAGCAGCGCCCAGACCGGGTCGGCGACTTCGCGGCCGTGACTGTCGATGAGAAGCGGCGCGCCGTGGTCGTCGTGATCGGCGTCATGCCCGGCGAGATGGATTTCGCCCACCCGGTGCAGCGGATAGGCATCGACATAGCCCTGTGGGCTGTAGCCGAGATTGGTGGCCGAGACGAAGACGTTGTTGACGTCGAGCAGCAGCCCGCAGCCGGTGCGGCGCGCGATCTCGTCCAGAAAATCGGTTTCCGACCAGGTGCTTTCCGCGAAGGCGAGATAGCTTGAGGGGTTTTCCAGCAGCATGGTGCGGCCCAGCACCTCCTGCACCTCGTCGATGTGATCGGCGACGCGGGCCAGGGTGGCGTTCGTATAGGGCAGGGGCAAAAGGTCGTTGAGATATTCCGCCCCGTGGGTCGACCAGGCAAGGTGTTCGGAAAAGCTTGCCGGGTTGAGCCAGCCGACGAGGTGCTTCAGCCGGGCGAGGTGGTCGGGATCGAGCCGCCCTTCGCCGCCGATGGACAGGCCCACGCCGTGGACCGACAGCGCAAAGCGTTCGGCGAGCGCGCGCAGTTGCGCCAGCGGGCGGCCCCCGGCACCCATGTAATTCTCGGCATGGATTTCCAGCCAGCGCACGCAGCCCGCGTCCTTCAGGATGTCCGCGAAATGCTGCGGCTTGTAGCCGACGCCGGGGGCGGAGGGCAGGCGGTCAGGGCGGTGGGCGGCGTCGAGCATAAGGGTCTTTCCGGAAGAAGAGGCGGCGGGACTGATCCCGCCGCCCGGGTCTCGTCGGATCAGCTCTTGGGCAGATCGCGGTCGAGCGGCTCGAGCGAGCCCATGCGGCCGCCGTCCTTTTCCATCGTCACGCAGGTGCCTGCGTCGACCAGTTTCCAGGCATTGCCCTGATAGTCGACGGTCGAGCTGCCTGCGCAGGTGGTGCCGGGGCCGGCAGCGCAGCCGTTCTCACCGGCGAGCGCGATACCAAAGCACTTTTCCTTGGCCTGCGCGCTGGCGGTGGTGCCATAGCTGGCGAAGGCGGCGGCGACGGCGCCTGCAACGGCGAGGGTCTTGATCGAGTTGGACATGGGTCAGGTTCCTTCGTTACTGACAGTTACGTGTTCCAGTGACCAAACCCTAGCCAGTGGAGCCCCTCGCCGGGAAGTCACGACGCCGTGGATCACGCCGCCGTCAGCCTGCGTCAGCGGATGCATGGGCGCAAGGCGTTGAAAACAGGGTTGAAAGAGGGGCCGTGTTTCAGACCCGACCCCGGCGCAAGGCGCCGGGGCGGGGCGATTGTTACAGCAGGTCGGGCGGCGTCGCGGCGTGCGCGAGGTCCTTTGTTACAGCGTCGAGCGACTGGACGGACGTATCCCTTTCGCCCAGCCGCCGGACGGTGACGGTGCGCTCTTCGACCTCGCGGTGGCCGATGGCAAGGATGACGGGCACCTTCGCGACCGAGTGTTCGCGGACCTTGTAGTTGATCTTTTCGTTGCGGATGTCGGCCTCGGCCCGGACGCCTGCCTTGCGCAGCGTCTCGACCACCTCGTGCACGTAATCGTCGGCCTCGGACACGATCGAGGCGACGACGACCTGACGCGGCGCGAGCCAGAAGGGCAGCTTGCCGGCATGTTCCTCGATCAGAATGCCGATGAAGCGCTCGAACGATCCAAGGCAGGCGCGGTGCAGCATGACGGGGCGGTGTTTCGCGCCGTCAGGGCCGATATAGGTGGCGTCCAGCCGTTCGGGCAGGACGAAATCGACCTGATGCGTGCCGCATTGCCATTTCCGCCCGATGGCGTCGGTGAGCGTGAATTCGAGCTTGGGGCCGTAGAAGGCCCCTTCGCCCGGGTTCACCTTGGGTTCGATCCCGGCGGCGCGGGTGGCGGCGAGAAGCGCGGCTTCGGCCTTGTCCCAGACCTCGTCGCTGCCTGCGCGCTTTTCGGGGCGGGTGGAGAAGAGAACCTCGAACTTCGGGAAGCCCAGATCGCGGTAGATGTCGGACAGGAATTCGATGTAGCGGCGGGTCTCAGATTCAATCTGGTCCTCGGTGCAGAAGATATGCGCGTCGTCCTGCGTGAAGCCGCGCACGCGCATGATGCCATGCAGCGCGCC
>CAZNMV010000139.1:0-7954 GCA_964573835.1 uncultured Aestuariivita sp.
TGACCTCGGAATGCTGGGTCTGGCGGGCACCGGCGTGGCGCTGCATGCGAAACCGTCCGTCGCGGCGCAATGCGATCTGCGCATCAATCACGGGGACCTGACGGCGCTGCTGTACCTGCAGGGCTATGCGCAGGCGGATTTCGTCCGGGAGTGACCGGTTTCCTGCAAAGAAACCGGGCCGGAAAGTGTCAAGCTTTCCGGCGCGCGACGATGAAACGGGCATAGCGCACATCGCCGAAGATGCGCGAGGTGACGATGTCGAACCCCGCGCGGGCGATCCTCGCCTCGATCTGCGCGCCGGAATAGCGGTGCAGCAGGGGCGCGCGGCCCAGCGCCCGCATCACCGCAAGGATCGGCGGCACCCAGACGGGCATCTCGGCCACGCAGACGGTCTTCGAGATGAAAAGCCCGCCGGGCTTCACCTGCGCCCTTATCGCGGCGAGTGCGGCATCGAGATCGGGCAGCAGGTGCAGAAGGCTGAAGGCCAGCACCACGTCGGCCGGGGTTTCGCGGAAACGGGGATCGTCGATCCCGGCGGTGAGGAAGGTGAGGGTCGCGGCACCCGCCGCGCGCCGCTTGTCTTCGGCAATGTCGATCATGCCTTGCGAAAAATCGGCCGCGGTATATGCGGCCACATCGCCCGCAAGGCGCAGCGCGGTCGACCCTGTGCCGCACCCATGTTCCAGCACATGATCCTGCGGCAAGAGATGGGCGCGCACTTCCTCAAGCGTCTGTTCATGGGCCTCGGGGTTGCGCAGCGCCATGCGCGCGTATCTCGGCGCGAAGCGGTCCCAGAAGGCGGCGTCTTTCGTCACACGCCCGCCAGCCCGGCGACCGGCGCGATGTCGCCCGCATGCAGGCCCCGGCGGCTGAGGATCGGCGGGTTCAGCCGCGCCTTCGCCGCGGGATGCGCGGGGTCAAGCACGCCCAGCCGCACCAGCAACGCCGCCGTCGCGCATTCGCTGGCCCGCGTCGCGCCATCGGTGATCTTGAGCGCGAGGCCCAGTTTGCGCCCCGGCAGGATCGCGATGAACACACCTTCCGCCCCGGTCTTGAGCGCGACGGGTTCGGTGACGGCCCGCATCAATCCGGTGCAGGCGCGCCCCTCGCCCGCGACCAGATCGGGATGCGCCATCATCGCCTCGCGCAGCCGCACCTTCGGCCCGTCGGTTGCGGCGGCGAAACCCGCCATGGCGCGCGCCAGTCCCAGAAGCGTGGTCTGGAAGTTGGGCGCCGAACAGCCGTCGACCGCCCAGCCGGGGCTGACCTCGCCCGTCGCACGCTCGAACGCTTCGAGCGCGGCTACCTGCACGGGGTGGTCGGCCTCGGTATATTCGGGGCCTGCCTTCATGTCGCGGGCGAGGGTGAGAAATCCGCAATGCTTGCCCGAGCAGTTGTTGTGGATCTGGCAGGGCGCTTCGTCATCGCGGATCATCTGCTGCGCGCGGGCCTCGTCATAGGGCAGGTGCGATCCGCAGCGCAGGTCGCCTTCGCCCAGACCCAGATCGGACAGCCAGCGCGTCACGCGGTCGGTATGGATCGCCGCGCCATTATGCGACGCACAGGCGAGTGCCAGATGTTCCGGCCTCAGCCCCGCGCGGTCGGCCGCGCCGCTTTCCAGAAGCGGCAGCGCCTGGATCATCTTGCAGGCGCTGCGCGGGTAGATCACCGCGCCCGGATCCCCCCAGGCGGCGACGATCGCGCCCGTGTCGTCGCAGATGACGGCATGGCCCATATGCGCGCTTTCCACGAGGCCGCCGCGCCGGACCTCGACCATCGGAACCGCCTTGTCCATGAATTCCCGACCCTTTCTGGGCAAAATCCTGCCAATCGCTCTTTCGTCTGTGGCGGATATTACGCTACTGTGCTTTCTGTCGAGGGATAAACCGGCACACGGGAACAGATGGCCGAACAAGGGCCACGGCGAATGCCGGACGACTTGAGGTAAAGGACAGCTTGGAGGCTGGATTCATGCAACGGACACCTGCCCGCCTGATCGCGGGTCTGTGCCTGGCCGCACTGGCCACTGCCGCGGGCGCTCAGGCGGAAAGCACCAACCGCGTCGCTGCGAACACGGACTGGAGCGTCTTCGTCGAAAGCGACCCGACCGAATGCTGGGGCGTATCGGCGCCCAAGGAAACGGTCAACACCCGCGACGGGCGCGTCGTGGCGGTGCGCAGGGGCGATATCCTGCTGTTCGTCTTCTACCGGCCCGGTGCCGATGTGCAGGGGCAGGTCACCTTCACCGGCGGCTATCCCTTCGCGCCGGGATCGACGGTGAACATGACGATCGGGGAGTCTTCCTTCGAATTGATCCCCGGTGTCGCGGACCCGAATACGGCCTGGCCCGAAGAAGAATGGGCCTGGCCGGCCTCGGCGCAGGAAGACGCGGCCATCGTGACGGCGATGAAGCGCGGCGCGCAGGCGGTGCTGACGGCCCGATCGGCGCGCGGGACGCAGACGCGCGACACCTTCTCGCTTCTGGGCTTCACCGCCGCCGTGGAAGACGCCGAAGCCCGCTGCAAGGGCTGAGGCGCGGCCGGTTGCGCGACGTCGCCGGGCCCCCTGCCCGGCGATTTCTTTTGAATTTCCGCGCAGCGCCTATATGAAGGCGCATCCGCACCCCTGCCAGCGAGCCCGCCGATGTCCGCCGAGGCACCGATCACACAGGATGTCCTGACCATCCCCCGCAAGCTGCCCGAAGGCGGCAAGGTGAACCTTGTGGGTCTCACCCGCGAACAGTTGCGCCAGACGCTGATCGCCCATGGCACGCCGGAAAAGCAGGCGAAGATGCGCGTGGGCCAGATCTGGCAATGGATCTACCAATGGGGCGTGCGCGATTTCCACGCGATGACGAACCTGGCCAAGGCCTACCGGGCCGAGCTGGACGAAAGGTTCGTCATCGAGATCCCGGAGGTCGTTACCCGCCAGATCAGCGCCGACGGCACGCGCAAGTACCTGGTGCGCATCGCGGGCGGGCATGAGGTCGAGGTTGTCTATATCCCCGAGGAAGACCGCGGCACGTTGTGCATTTCCTCTCAGGTCGGTTGCACACTGACCTGTTCCTTCTGCCATACCGGCACGCAGAAGCTGGTGCGCAACCTGACGGCGGCGGAAATCGTGGGTCAGATCATGCTGGCGCGCGATGATCTCGATGAATGGCCGCGCCCCGGCGTGGGCACGGGCGAGGACGGGCCGCGCCTTCTGTCGAACATCGTTCTGATGGGCATGGGCGAGCCGCTTTACAATTTCGAGAACGTCCGCGATGCCATGAAGATCGCGATGGACGGCGAGGGGATATCGCTGTCGCGCCGCCGGATCACGCTGTCGACGAGCGGCGTCGTGCCCGAGATCGCGCGCACCGCCGAAGAGATCGGCTGCCTTCTGGCGGTGTCCTTCCACGCCACCACGGACGAGGTGCGCGACAAGCTGGTGCCGATCAACAAGCGCTGGAACATCGAAACGCTTCTGGACGCGCTGCGCGCCTATCCGCGGCTGACGAATTCGGAACGCATCACCTTCGAATACGTGATGCTGGACGGGGTGAACGACAGCGACGCGGATGCAAAGCGGCTGGTCAAGCTGATCGAGGGCATCCCCGCCAAGGTGAACCTCATCCCCTTCAACGAATGGCCCGGCGCGCCGTACAAGCGGTCGTCGAACAACCGTATCCGCGCCTTTGCCGACATCATCTATAAGGCGGGCTATGCCTCGCCCATCCGGACGCCGCGGGGGGAGGATATCCTTGCCGCCTGCGGGCAGCTGAAGTCGGCCACCGAACGCGCGCGGAAGTCACGCGCCGAGATCGCGGCGGAAGCGGGACTGCCGGGCGCGGGTGGCTGAGGCGCGAGGGGGGCTCCGCCCCCCGCCTTCGGCCCCCCCGGCGTATTTTTCACGAGAAGAACACATGGGCGTGCGTTCCCTGCTTCTTCTCGTCCCAAATACGCAGTCTACCTGAGACGCTCGAGCAGCCTCAGCGACGCATAGCCGTCCGGCATCAGCCCGTTCGCGACCTGAAACGCGCGCACGGCGTCGATGGTGAGCGGGCCGATGCGGCCATCGACCCCTTGCGTGTCGAAGCCCGCTCCGGTCAGACGGGTCTGGAGCTCCTTGCGTTCCTCGAAGCTGAGGGCACGGTCGCCGCGGGGCCAGTCGCCGCGGAAGGGGCCTGCACCGGCGATGCGGTCGGCCAGGTGGCCCACGCCGATCACATAGGCGTCGGCGGTGTTGTAACGTTCGATCACTTCGAAATTGCGGAAGATGAGGAAGGCGACGCCGTCACCGCCCGCGGGCAGCAGGACCGAGGCAGGCCCGTGATCGGGGACCGCGCTGCCGTCGACGCCGCGCAGGCCGAGCCGCGCCCAGGCCGAGGGCAGCTTTTCCAGATCGCGCCGGGCGAGGCGGAAGTCGAAGCCGTCGGGCAGGCGCACCTCGACCCCCCAGGGCTGACCTGTCGTCCAGCCGAAATGCGCCAGATAGGCGGCAGTCGAGGCAAGCGCGTCTGTGGGATCGTCGGACCAGATGTCGCGCCGCCCGTCGCCGGTGAAATCGACCGCATGGGCGAGATAGGAGGTGGGCATGAACTGGGTATGCCCCATCGCCCCGGCCCAGCTGCCGCGCATCCGGTCCGGCGTGGTGTCGCCCGACTGCAGGATGCGCAGCGCGGCGATGAGCTGGTCTTCGAAGAAGGCCCGGCGGCGGCCTTCATGGGCGAGCGTGGCGAGCGAGCGGATCACGCCGTCATTCCCGCGCACCGCGCCGAAGGCGCTTTCCAGCCCCCAGATCGCGGCGACGATTTCCTTTTCCACGCCGTAGCGCGCCTCGATCGCGGCGAGCGTTGCGCCGTGGTCGCGCAGCGCCGCGCGGCCGCCGGTGATGCGGGCCTCGGACACGGCGGTGTCGAAATAGTCCCAGATCGCCTTCGAGAATTCCGATTGGTTGCGGTCGCGGTCGATGACCTTCGGGTCGGGGTCTACCCCGCGGAAGGCCCGGTCGAAGACCGCGCCGTCGATGCCCTGGGCGATCGCCCGGGCGCGGAACCCGGTAACCCAGTCACGGAAGGCGACCGCATCTGCGGGCGCGGCGGAGGCCGGCACCGCATCGGGGCGGGAATTGGGGCGCGGGCTGCGCATCACCGCCGTGGTCCCGCTGCTGGCGACGATGACCACCGCGCGCGATTCGGGGCGCGTTGCGATTTCGACAGGGCCGGCTGCAGCCGCGCCTGCGCAGACCATCGCGCAAAGCGCGAGTGGGCCGATAGCCTTGGGGGGGTGCATTCTTCTGTCCCTCGGGGGTCTTTTCTGCTCGGGCGCAGTCTAGCGCAAAGGGGCACCGCGGCAAAAGCCCTTGCGGGGGCGGTCGCGGAAACCTGCCCGCGCGCTGTCATCCACGGCGCTTGCGTTCGACCTTGCGCGCTGTCTTGGCCGCGCGGCGCTTGCCCTGCATCAGCTTGCGCCGGGGGGCTTTGCCGCGCCCCGGGCGCTGCGGGCCGCGGGGCAGCGCCTCGTCATTGATGGCGAGGAGTTCGAGTTCGAGCCCGCCGGTGATCGGCGCGGCCTCGGTCAGGCGGACGGTGACGCGCTGGCCGATCGCCAGCGTCAGCCCCGTGTCCGAGCCCATGAGCGTGCCTTCGTCGCGGTCGAAATGGAAGAATTCGCGCCCGAGGCTGCGCACCGGGATAAGCCCGTCGGCGCCGGTCTCATCAAGCTTCACGAAGGCACCGAAGCGGGCCATGCCGCTGATGCGTCCCGGGAATTCGCTGCCGACGCGTTCCGACAGGTAGGCGGCAAGATAGCGGTCGGTCGTGTCGCGTTCGGCCATCATCGACCGGCGTTCGGTGTCCGAGATATGCTGCGCGGTGGCTTCGAGATCGTCGATTTCCTTAGAGGACAACCCGTCCTTGCCCCAGCCATGGGCGGCGATGAGCGAGCGGTGCACGATCAGGTCGGAATAGCGCCGGATGGGCGAGGTGAAATGCGCGTAGTTGCGCAAGGCGAGGCCGAAATGGCCGAAGTTTTCCGGGCTGTAATAGGCCTGCGCCATGGACCGCAGGGTGGACAGGTTGATGAGTTCGGCGTCGTCGGTGCCCGCCGCCTGGTTCAGGAGCTGGTTGAGGTGGCGCGTCTGAAGCACCTGCCCCTTGGCGAGCGTGAGCCCCGCCGCAGCCGCGGTTTCGCGCAGCGCGTCGAGCTTTTCGGGCGACGGTTCCTCGTGCACGCGGAAGAGAAGCGGTGATTTCTTCGCGATGAGGGTTTCCGCCGCCGCCACGTTGGCCAATACCATGAATTCCTCGATCAGGCGGTGCGCGTCGAGCCGGTCGCGGAAGTTGACCGACAGGACCTGGCCTTCCTCCGACAGCACGATCCGCCGTTCCGGCAGGTCGAGGTCGAGCGGCTGGCGCGCATCGCGCGCGCGGCGCAGCGCGTGATAGGCGGCGAAGAGCGGGTTCAGGACCGGTTCCACCAGCGGGCCGGTGCGGTCGTTGGGGTCTCCGTCGACGGCCGCCTGCACCTCGGCATAGTTGAGCGAGGCGGCAGACCGCATGAGGCCGCGCACGAAGCGGTGGTCGATCTTGTTGCCTTCGGCGTCGATGCGCATGCGCACGGCGAGACAGGCGCGCGGCACGTCTTCGTGCAGCGAACACAGATCGCCCGACAGCCGGTCGGGCAGCATCGGCACGACACGGTCGGGGAAATAGGTGGAATTGCCGCGCTTGCGCGCCTCGCGGTCGAGCGCCGAACCGGGGTGGACGTAATGGGCCACATCGGCGATGGCGACCCAGATCACATGGCCGCCGGGGTTCTTCGAATCATCGTCAGCATGGGCGAGGACGGCGTCGTCGCGGTCGCGGGCATCGACCGGGTCGATGGTGACAAGCGGCAGCTCGCGCAGGTCTTCGCGGCCCTTGAGGCCTGCGGGCTTTTGGGCATCGGCCTCGGCCAGAACCGCATCAGGGAAATCGTCGGGAATGCCGTGCTGGTGAATGGCGATGAGCGACACCGCCCGCGGGCCGGAGGGGTCGCCCAGACGGCCCACGATGCGCGCCTTGGGCAGGCCCAGCCGGTCCTTCGGACCCGCCTGTTCGCCTTCGACCAGTTCGCCGTCCTTCGCGCCGTGCATGGCACCCGGCGCGACCAGCCATTCGTTCTGCCCCGCCTTTTCGATGGGCACGATGCGGCCGCCTTCCGCCGTCTTGCGGAAGATGCCGAGGATCTTCTTTGCCGCCACGCCGATGCGGCGGATCAGGCGGGCTTCGTAATTGTGGTCTTCCTCGTGCACCTGGGTCAGGCGGGCGAGGATGCGGTCGCCCGCCTTCAGTGCCGGATCGCTGTCGCGCGGGATGATGAGGACGATGGGTTCCACCCCTTCGCCGTGCCATTCGAGGGGCCGTGCGAAAAGATCGCCCTGGGCATCGGGTGCCTTGACCTCGAGCACGCTGACCGGCGGCAGGCGGTCGGGGTCGCGGTAGCTGCGCTTGCGCTTTTCGAGATGGCCTTCGCCTTCGAGCTCTTTCAGCACGCGCTTGAGATCGATGCGCGCAGCCCCCTTGATGCCGAAGGCTTTCGCGATGTCGCGCTTGGAATTGAGGGTCGGGTTGGCCGCGATCCAGTCGAGGATTTCGGCCTTGGTGGGAATACGGCTCATGCCGCGTGGTTTACACGGGCGCGGGCGGCGGCGCCACAGGCTTTGCATGGCTGGCGGTGTGACGGCCCCCACCCCGGCCCTCCCCCCTCCGGGGAAGGGAGAGGTGCCCTGACCCGCGGTGGGGCGCGGGTGGTCATCGGGCGCGACGGGCCCCCTCCCCCGCTCAGGGGGAGGGTTGGGGTGGGGGCAGCCCGCCTCGCGCGCGGCGCGGGGCCGGAAAGCGGCGTCTCACCCGAAGTAATCTTGCAGGATCCGCGAATAGATCGCCTTCAACTGGTGGATCTGATCGATGGGCACGCATTCGTCGACC
>CAZNMV010000140.1:0-7933 GCA_964573835.1 uncultured Aestuariivita sp.
CCCGACCAGCGCGCGGCCTGCGCCCATGTCGCGCAACCGGCTTTCGGCCAGCGCCGCGCGCAGGTCGTCCTCGCCTTCGGGCATCTCGCCTTCGCTTTGCTGCAATTCCAGATCGGCCACCGGAAAGGCCGTCGCCGCCCCCGCCTGCGCCGCCGCCAGCCGCGCCAGCGCCGCGACGCGGGCGGCGTGGATGCGCGCGCCTGCCTCGGCCATCTGACGCTCCAGCGCGGCATACCAATGCGCGTCGCGCACCTCGTCCTTCAGCAGTCGGTTGCGCTCGCGCATGGCCTTGTCATAGGCCAGCACCGCCTCGGCGTGATCGGGAAAGAAACTCAGCACCATCCGGTCGAGAAACCGCCGCCGTCCGTCCGCCGCCTCGATCCAGAGCCGGTCCATCGCGGGCACCAGCCACAGCACCCGCGCGATCCGCCCCAGCGCCACCTGCGGCGCCGCCTTGCCGTCGATGGTGACCTGCCGCGCCCCGCCGCCTTCCGACCAGGTCTCCAGCTCATGGGCATGGCCGGGTGTGGCCACCTCGGCAGCCAGCTTCCAGCCGATCGCGTCGGGCCGCCGCGCCATCTCTTCGGCCCCCGCCCGCCGCAGGCCACGGCCCGGCGAAAACAGAGACACGGCCTCAAGGATATTGGTCTTGCCCGCCCCGTTCGGCCCCCAGATCGCCACGGGCCGTCCGTCACAGGCGATCCGCGCCCGGCGATGCGAGCGGAAGTGAGACAGGTTCAGCATCGTCAGGGCCAGCAAGACTGCGTCCCCTGCTTCTCTGGGTTTTCAAATATCCCCGCCGGAGGCATCGCGGCAAAGCCGCGATCAGACGCGCATCGGCATCACGACATAGACCGCGCTCTGGTCGTTGCCCTCGCGCATCAGCGTCGGGTCGCCCGAGGAATTGAACAGGAACACCGCGTTCTCGCGGTCCACCTGGCTGGCGATCTCAAGCAGATATTTCGCGTTGAACCCGATCTGCAGCGGGTCGTCGCCATAGGCCACGGCAAGTTCCTCTTCCGCCGCACCGCTGTCGGGGGCGTTGACCGACAGGATCAGCCGGTCTTCCGACAGTTCCAGCTTGACCGCGCGCGACCGTTCGGAACTCACCGTCGCCACCCGGTCCACCGCCTGCGCGAATTCCGAGGCATCGACTTCCAGACGGCGGGTGTTGTTCTGCGGGATGACGCGGCTGTAATCGGGGAAGGTGCCGTCGATCACCTTCGAGGTCAGCGTGATCTCGGGCGTGGCGAAGCGGACCTTGGTCTCGCTCACCGATACGGCGATCTTCGCCTCGTCGTCGTCCAGAAGCTTGCGCAATTCGCCCACCGTCTTGCGCGGCACGATCACGCCGGGCATTCCGCCCGCCCCTTCAGGCAGGTCGGCGTCGATGCGCGCCAGCCGGTGACCGTCGGTCGCGACACAGCGCAGGACGCGGCCGCCATCGGCCTCGGCCACATGCATGTAGACGCCGTTCAGGTAATACCGCGTCTCTTCCGTCGAGATCGCGAATTTCGACTTGTCGAACAGCCGCCGCAGCACCGGCGCGGGGGCCGAGAAATTCGTCTGGTATTCCGACGATGCCATCACCGGGAAATCTTCCTTCGGCAACGTGGCGAGAGAGAAGTTCGACCGACCCGCCTCGACCGTCAGCCGCCCTGCCGCGCCGTCCGCGGTCAGCGTCACCAGCGCCCCGTCCGGCAGCTTGCGCACGATCTCGTGCAGCGTCGTGGCCGATACCGTGGTCGCGCCCGCGCGATCCACCTTGGCCGGGGCCTTGTCGACCACCTCGATATCGAGATCGGTCGCCCGGAAGCGCACCGTGTCGCCCTCGGCCTCGATCAGGACATTGGCAAGGATCGGGATCGTGTTGCGCCGTTCGACCACAGATTGCGCCTGAGACACCGCCTTCAGAAGCGCGCCGCGTTCAATGCTCAGTTTCATGTGCCGTCCCTGTCGATGTCCCGGGATGGGCAAAGTAGCGGTTTGCCGCCACGGCACAAGGGTTTTTCGACCCTGTTCTCCGGCGCCCCGGCCGGAATTCGGGGCTGCTCCGGCGCGGCCCGTCGCCGCGATTGCCGCATGCCCGGCGCCGTGGCACTCTGCCCGCGACCAGGGCCGGGAGGATGCCATATGTCGATCACTGCACAGGCCGCGCGTGCGGCGGCAGATCAATACCGCGAGGAAGGCTTCGCCATCGTCCGGCAATTCGTGGACGGCGACGACCTGACCCGCCTTCGGGCGGAAACGGCGCGCATGTACGAAGAAGGCATGACCCATCCCACCACCTTCCGGCACGGGAACCTCTGCTTCGAAATCCTGCCCGAACGCGATTTCGGCCGCCGTTATGTCATCCAGGCCTACTGGATGAGCTGGATTTCCGATTACTTCGAACGCTTCCGCCGGTCTGGCGACACCTTCACCCTGCTCGAACCCTTCCTCGGCCGCGACATCAAGCAGATCGCGCAGCAGATCCACTGGAAACCGCCCGGCGCGGGCCTGACCGGCTACCGCTGGCACCAGGACCTGCGATTCCGCCCCAAACGCGAGGAATTCCGCGAGATCGAGGCGTCTTCGGTCACCATCGGCCTCGCCGTCGATCCCTCGACGCGCGAAAACGGCTGCCTGCAGGTGATCCCGCGGTCGCACCGGATGGGGTATCTGGGGCTGTCGGACGACGGCGACGGCCAGATCATGAAAGGGGTCAGCAGCGACGACCAGCTGCGCGCCGCGGGGCTCGACCCGGCCGATGTCGTCTGGCTCGAACTCGAACCCGGCGATCTGGCGATCTGGGGGCTGATGACGGTGCATGGGTCGCTGCCCAACACGTCGGATCAGGACCGCGCCTTTGCGCTGTCGTCCTATGTGCGGGCCGACACGACCGACCGCGGCGAATGGGCCTTCCGCGACGGCGTCTCCACGCCTATCGGCACCACCCCCGCCATGTGCAAGTACGAGGCGCTGCGCGAACGTACCGAACCGCACTACGTCGATCAGAAGTGGTACGCCTGAGCGGCGCGCCTCAGCCTTCCAGCGACCGGCGCAGGATCTCGATATCTTCCGCGATCTGACCGTCGGTCGCCTTCAGTTCCTCGATCCGGCGCACGCCGTGCATGATCGTGGTGTGATCGCGCCCGCCGAATCGCCGCCCGATCTCGGGCAGGGACCGTGAGGTCAGCTGCTTGGCCAGATACATCGCCACCTGACGGGGCCGCGCATAGGTGCGCACCCGCTTCGGCCCGATCAGATCGCTCATCCGGATGTTGAAATATTCGGCCACCTGGCGCTGGATCTCCTCGACGGTGATCTTGCGCTCGGATTGCTTGAGCACATCGGCCAGGCAGTCCTGCGTCAGGTCCATGTCGATGGGCCGCCCCACCAGCGACGCAAAGGCGAAAAGCCGCGTCAGCCCGCCTTCCAGCACTCGCACATTGGTCGAAATGCGCTGCGCCAGGAATTCGAGCACGCCATCCTCGATCCGCAGGTCGTTATAGCTGTCGCGATAGACCTCGACCTTCGACTGCAGGATGCCGAGGCGCAGCTCGTAATCGGTGGGATGCAGATCGACGACCAGCCCGCATTGCAGGCGCGATTTCACCCGGTCCTCGAGGTGCTTGATCTCGCCCGGGGCGCGGTCGGCGGAAATGATGATCTGCTTGTTCTGGTCCACCAGCGCATTGAAGGTATGGAAGAATTCCTCCTGCGTGCTGTCCTTGCCTGCGATGAACTGCACATCGTCCACCATCAGCACATCGACCGACCGGAACAGGTGCTTGAAATCCATCATCTTGCGTTCGCGCAGGGCCTGCACGAAGCGATACATGAACTGTTCCGCCGACAGGTAGAGCACCGTCAGCTCGGGCTGGCGCGCGCGCAATTCCCACGCGATCGCATGCATCAGGTGCGTCTTGCCCAGCCCCACCCCGCCATACAGGAACAGCGGGTTGAACGTCACGGGCCCGCCTTCGGCGACACGTCGCGCGGCGGCATGGGCCAGTTCGTTGGGCTTGCCCACCACGAAGGTGTCGAAGGTGAAGCGCGCGTCCAGAGGGGCCGCCTGCAGGCTTTCCACCGCCGCCGGGGCAGGGCTGCCCTGCGCAGGGGCCTTCACCGCCGCGCGTGCCGGGGCGCGCGCCACGTTGGCGGGCACATGGAAGGACAGGCGCTGCACCTTCGCGCCGGCGCTGTTCAGCTCGTACAGGATCAGGTCTGAAAAGTTCTGGCTGACATAATTGCCCAGAAAGGTCGTCGGCACGTTGAACAGGGCCACGCCATCTTCCAGCGATGCGAATTCCAGCGGTTCGATCCAGGTGGTGAAGTTGTTCCGTCCGACCGTCTTCAACAACCGCTGGCGCAATTGGCCCCATTTTTCTTGTGTCATGCGTGCTTCGTCGTCCCTGGAGCGCCATTCGGCGCGTTCTTCGATCTCCGGCTCGGAAGCCGACGCTGACCACACGCAAAAGGACATCGCCCGCCGCACCCCATGCGACGGCGCCCATAGCCAGGCGCACACCGGTCGACACACAAGCCGCACAGGCCACTGGCCCGTTTCCCAACGACTCTGCGCCCGGCGCAGCAATAATAATGACAGGGCCGCACGGCAGTGTAAGCCTGCCTGCGGCTTCGGTCGAACGGTGGAGGCAGCTCCACCTGTTCAACTATCATCCGGTCTGCGAAGTAATCCGCAGGCCGGATGGCCTGTCCCCCCAAGCGAGTGGAATCGCTGCACCCTTGGTAGCAAGCCGTCTTGCACCCCATCAATCAAACTATGCGCTTGACTCAGGCAGGCTGGCAAAGGAATCGCCGGGGTGCCTGCAGACAAACGAAAAATGCCGCCCGAGGGCGGCATTTTCGTTCGGAAATCACATTTCTGCGTATCGAAATGATATGTCTCAGCCCAGCGCTTTGACCCGCGACGACAGGCGCGACATTTTGCGCGAGGCGGTGTTCTTGTGGAAAACACCCTTGGTGACGCCACGCATCAGCTCGGGCTGGGCGGCGCGCAGAGCGGCCCCTGCGGCTTCCTTGTCGCCCGAGGCGATCGCCTCTTCGACCTTGCGCAGGAAGGTGCGGATGCGCGACCGGCGGGCCTTGTTGATGGCAAAGCGGGATTCGTTCTGACGGGCGCGTTTCTTGGATTGCGGCGTATTGGCCATGTCTGTGGTCCCTTTCTCTCGGGTCTGATCGGTTCGAAATGCGTGCGAACGCCGGATCAGATCCGGGGGACGAAGTGTCCTGTCTGGCCAAGGCGGGCCGCACGCGCATGTCTGGCGCGGGTGTATAGCCGAGTTTGCGGCCCGCGCAACTGCAAAAAGGGGTGCGCGCGCCCCTTACTTGTCGCGGAACTGTGCGGTGCGCTTTTCCAGGAACGCCGCCATGCCTTCCTTCTGGTCCTCGGTCGCGAACAGCGCGTGGAACACGCGGCGCTCATAGTTCAGACCTTCGGTCAGCGTCGTCTCGAAGCTGCGGTTGACCGCTTCCTTCACCGTCAGCGCGGCGACCTGCGATTTCTCTGCGATCTTCTGGGCTGCGCCCATCGCTTCGTCCATCAGCTTCTTGGCGGGGACCACGCGGCTGACGAGGCCTGCGCGCTCGGCCTCGTCGGCGGGCATGAAGCGGCCCGTGAGGTTCATGTCCATCGCCTTGGCCTTGCCCACGGCGCGGGTCAGGCGCTGGCTGCCGCCAAGGCCCGGAATGACGCCGAGGTTGATCTCGGGCTGGCCGAACTTGGCGGTGTCCGACGCAATGATGAAGTCGCAGGCCATGGCCAGCTCGCAGCCCCCGCCCAGCGCATAGCCCGACACGGCCGCGATCACCGGCTTGCGGATCGCCGCCAGCCGCCGCGCCGCATCGGCGAAGAGGTCCGCATAGAAGACGTCGACATAGGACATGCCCGACATCTCCTTGATGTCGGCGCCGGCGGCGAAGGCTTTCTCGCTGCCGGTGATGACGACGCAGCGCACCTTGTCATTGGCGTCTGCCTCCTCGAGTGCGGTGCACAGCTCGCCCAGCAGCTGCTGGTTCAGCGCGTTCAGCGCGTCAGGCCGGTTCAGCCTGATCAGGCAGACGTGGTCTTCCGTTTCCACGATGATGGTCTCAAAGGCCATGGTCGGCAGCATCCCTGGTTCTGTCTGAGGGCAGTTTCCTAAAGCCCGTCCCGAAGGGGTTCAAGCTATCTTTGGCATTGCGCGCAGAAGAAGGACGACCGCCCCGACTGCACGATTCGCCTGATCGTGCCATCGCAACCCGGTCTGCGGCAAGCCCCGCCTTCGCGGCCATAGACATCGAATGCATGCTGGAAATAGCCCAGCTCGCCATCCGCCTGCCGGAAATCGCGCAAGGAAGATCCCCCCGCCGCGATCGCCTCGTCCAGCACCTGCCGGATCACGGGAACAAGCCCCGCAACCCGCGCCGCCCCGATCCGCCCGGCGCGGCGCCCCGGATGGATACCCGCCCGGAACAGCGCCTCGCAGACGTAGATATTGCCCAGCCCCGCCACGATCCCCTGATCGAGCAGCGCGGCCTTCACCGGCGTCATCTTCCCCCGGAAGGCCGCGACGAGATGATCTTCGTGAAAATCGTTGCCCAAGGGTTCGGGCCCCAGTACCGCCAGCAGCTTGTGCGCCTCGGCCCCGTCGGTCGCCATCAGGTCCATCGCACCGAACCGGCGCGGATCGTTGAAGGTGATGCGCGCGCCCCCCTCCATGTCGAACACGACATGGTCATGCTTCTCGGGGGCAGGGTGGTCATGTACGAAGCGCCCGAGCGGATCGCCCGACACCAGCATCCGCCCGCTCATCCCCAGATGGATCAGCAGCGTCTCGCCCGTCGACAGATCGGCCAGGATGTATTTCGACCGCCGCCGCAACCGTTCCACCCGCGCACCCGTCAGCCGTTCGGCCATGCGCGGCGGAAAGGGCCAGCGCAGATCGGGCCGGTTCACCTGCGCGGCCGCGATCACCCGGCCCTCCATCACGGGGGCCAGTCCGCGCCGGACCGTCTCAACCTCGGGCAATTCAGGCAAGGGTAACCTCGTCAAAGGGGCGCATTGTGCCCGCCGGACAGGGCCCTATAACAAGGGCGAAACCGGCAGACGGCAAGAGCGCATGACAGAAAGCCCCGACAACACAACCCATTTCGGCTTCCAGACCGTGCCCGAGACCGAAAAGGCCGGCCGCGTGCGCGGCGTCTTCAACTCGGTCGCGTCGAAATACGACGTCATGAACGACGTGATGAGCGTCGGCATCCACCGCCTCTGGAAAGACGCGATGATGGACTGGCTGGCGCCGCGTCCCGGGCAGCGCCTGCTCGATGTCGCGGGCGGCACCGGCGACATCGCCTTCCGCTTCCTCAAGCGTGCAGGGTCCGGCCAGGCCACCGTGCTCGATCTGACCGAACCCATGCTCATCGAAGGCCGCAAGCGGGCCGAGGCCGAACGCATGGCCCAAAGCCTCGACTGGATCGTGGGCGACGCCATGGCGCTGCCCTTCGAGGACAATACCTTCGACGTCTACACGATCAGCTTCGGCATAAGAAACGTCACGCGCCCCCAGGACGCGCTGGCCGAAGCCTTCCGCGTCCTGAAACCCGGCGGCCGTCTCATGGTGCTCGAATTCAGCCACCTGCCGAATGACGGGCTGCAAAGGCTCTACGACCTCTACAGCTTCAACGTCATCCCCCGCATGGGCCAGGTCATCGCGGGCGACCGCGACAGCTACCAGTACCTCGTCGAATCGATCCGCAATTTCCCCGATCAGGACACCTTCCTCCGGATGATCCGCGACGCAGGCTTCGGGAACGCGAAATACCGCAACCTGTCCATGGGCATCGCCGCCTTGCACTCAGGGTGGAAACTGTGATCGCCCGTCCCGCCATGTCCCTCCGCCTGCATCTTCCTCTCGCTCCAAATATCCCGGGGGTGCGGGGGCAGAGC
>CAZNMV010000141.1:0-7914 GCA_964573835.1 uncultured Aestuariivita sp.
TGATGGTCGACCAGCTGAACGGGACGCTGTTCCCCGACGGCCCGGCGGAGTGGCTGCACACGCCGCACCTTGACGCGCTCGCCGCGCGGTCGGTGCGGTTCGCCAATGCCTATACCGCCTCGCCGCTCTGCGCGCCGGGGCGTGCGGCCTTCATGACAGGGCAATTGCCGTCCGCCACCGGCGTCTATGACAACGCGGCCGAATTCCGCAGCGACCTGCCCACCTTCGCCCATCACCTGCGCCGCGCGGGCTATCACACCTGCCTGTCGGGCAAGATGCATTTCGTGGGCCCCGACCAGCTGCACGGTTTCGAGGAACGGCTCACCACCGACATCTACCCCGCCGATTTCGGCTGGACGCCGGATTACCGCAAGCCGGGGGAACGGATCGACTGGTGGTATCACAACATGGGGTCGGTCACCGGCGCAGGCGTGGCCGAGATCACCAACCAGATGGAATATGACGACGAGGTCGCCCATCATGCGAAGATGAAGCTTTACGATCTGGCGCGCGGGGCCGACGACCGGCCCTGGTGCCTGACGGTCAGCTTCACCCATCCGCATGACCCTTATGTCGCGCGGAAGAAATACTGGGACCTCTACGCGGATTGCGCCCATCTGCAGCCGCGCGTGCCCGCGATGGACTATGAGGGTCACGACCCCCATGCGCAGCGCATCTTCGACGCGAACGACTGGCGCAGCTACACCATCACCGAGGACATGATCGCGCGGGCGCGGCGCGCCTATTTCGCCAATATTTCCTATCTCGACGACCATATCGGCGCGCTGCTCGGGGTGCTCGAGGCGACTCGGCAGGAGGCCATCGTGGTCTTCGTGTCGGACCACGGCGACATGCTGGGCGAACGCGGGCTGTGGTACAAGATGACCTTCCTTGAGGGCTCGGCGCGGGTGCCGCTGATGATCGCGGCACCCGGGCTTGACCCGCGCCTTGTCCGTGACCCCGTCTCGACCATCGACGTCTGCCCGACGCTCTGCGATCTGGCCGGCGTCAGCATGGCCGAGGTCAGCCCCTGGACGACGGGGCAAAGCCTCGTGCCGCAGACGCGCGGCGTCCCCCGCACCGAACCCGTCGCGATGGAATATGCGGCCGAGGCGTCGGTCTCGCCGCTCATCGCGCTGCGCAAGGGTCGCTGGAAATATACCAATTGCGCGGTCGATCCCGAACAGCTCTTCGATCTGGACGCCGACCCCGACGAGCTGACGAACCTCAGTGAGGACCCCGCCCATGCCGCAACGCTCGAAGCCTTCCGGCTCGAGGCGGCGGCGCGCTGGGATCTGGAGGCCTTCGACGCCGACGTGCGCGCGTCGCAGGCCCGCCGCCGGGTCGTCTACGAGGCGCTGCGCCAGGGCGGCTATTACCCTTGGGATCACCAGCCGCTGCGCGCGGCGTCGGAACGCTACATGCGCAACCACATGGACCTCAACGTGCTGGAGGACAGCAAACGCTTTCCGAGGGGGGAATAGGCCCATGCTTCTTTGGGGTCACAAATACCCAGTTCCCGCCCTCACCGCGGGCGCGAAGGGTCGGGGCAGGGCGCGCTGATGGAAGCCGATTTCGTCATCGTCGGCGCGGGCAGCGCGGGGTGCGCCATGGCATGGCGGTTGTCCGAGGCGGGTGCCTCGGTGCTGGTCATCGAACATGGCGGCACCGACTGGGGGCCCTTCATCCAGATGCCCGCGGCTTTGTCCTATCCGATGAACATGGCGCGCTATGACTGGGGCTATCAGTCCGAGCCCGAGCCGCATCTGGGCAACCGCCGTCTGGCCTGTCCGCGCGGCAAGGTGATCGGCGGGTCGTCCTCGATCAATGGCATGGTCTATGTGCGCGGCCATGCGCATGATTACGACCACTGGGCCGAGAGCGGTGCGCAGGGCTGGGGCTATGCCGATGTCCTGCCCTATTTCAAGCGGATGGAGCACTGGCACGACGGCGGCCACGGGGGCGACCCGGACTGGCGCGGCAAGGACGGGCCTCTGCACATCACGCGGGGGCCGCGCCGCAACCCGCTCTATCACGCCTTCGTCGAGGCCGGGCGGCAGGCGGGCTATCCGGTCACCGAAGATTACAACGGCCAGCAGCAGGAAGGCTTCGGCCCGTTCGAGCAGACGGTCTGGCAGGGGCGGCGCTGGTCGGCGGCCAATGCCTATCTGCGCCCCGCGCTGAAGCGTGCGAATTGCGATCTGGTGCGCGGGCTGGTCGAGCGTGTGGTGATCGAGGAAGGCCGCGCGACGGGTGTCGCGTTGGCGGGCGGCCAGGTGATCCGCGCGCGGCGCGAGGTGATCGTGGCGGCGTCCTCGATCAATTCGCCGAAGATCCTGATGCTGTCGGGCATCGGGCCGGCGGCGCATCTGGCGGAACACGGGATCTCCGTGGTGGCCGACCGGCCGGGCGTGGGCGGCAACCTGCAGGATCATCTCGAGATGTATGTGCAGTTCTCGTCGCGCCAGCCCATCACGCTTTACAAGCATTGGAACCTCGTCTCGAAGGCGCTGATCGGGGCGCAGTGGCTGTTCACCAAGACGGGGCTTGGCGCGTCGAACAATTTCGAGAGCTGCGGTTTCATCCGGTCGCGCGCAGGCGTCGATTATCCGGACATCCAGTTTCACTTCCTGCCGCTTGCCGTGCGCTATGATGGCAAGGTCGCGGCGGGGGGGCACGGGTTTCAGGCCCATGTCGGCCCGATGCGGTCGAAGTCGCGGGGGCGCGTGTCGCTGCGGTCGGCCGATCCGGCCGAGGCGCCCGCGATCCGCTTCAACTACATGTCCCATCCCGATGACTGGGACGAGTTCCGCACCTGCCTCCGGCTGACGCGCGAGATCTTCGCGCAAGAGGCGATGGCGCCCTTCGTGAAGGCCGAAATCCAGCCCGGCGCGCATCTGCAAAGCGATGACGAGCTCGACAGCGCGATCCGCGACCACGCCGAGAGCGCCTATCACCCCTGCGGCACCTGCCGGATGGGGCGCGCGGACGATCCGGGCGCGGTGGTCGACGCTCAGGGCAGCGTGATCGGGGTCGATGCCCTGCGTGTCGCCGACAGCAGCATCTTCCCCCGCATCACCAACGGCAATCTCAACGCGCCCTCGATCCTTGTGGGGGAAAAGATGGCCGATCACATCCTTGGCCGCGATCCGCTCCCGCGCGACAACGCCGCGCCCTGGGTGCATCCGGACTGGGCGCGCGCACAGCGTTAACTTTTCCCTGACAGCGGACTTGCGCGTCCCCGGCGCGTCGCCCAAGTTTACGGAATGTTAAGGATTTGTGCCGCTTTCGTTCTGTGCCTTCTGCCGCTTGCCGCGCTGGCCGATCCGTCGGGGCGCGTGCGCGTGATCGATGCCGACACATGGGAGGTGGGCGGCACGAAGGTGCGGCTGTTCGGGATCGACGCGCCCGAACTGAACCAGCCCTGTCTTCTCGACGGGCGGGCGTGGGAATGCGGCGTCTGGGCGGCAGAGCAGACGCGCCGCGCCTGGCAGGGGGCGCGCGCGACCTGTCAGGCGGTCACGACCGACCGACACGGGCGCATCGTGGCACGCTGTAGCATCGGCGGCGAGGATGTGGGCCGCCGCATGGTGCGCGAGGGCTGGGCCTTCGCCTTCCGGCGCTATTCGATGGAGTATGACCTCGACGACAAGACCGCCGCGGTGCAGGGCCGCGGGCTGCACCGGGGACAGGTGCAGGACCCCGCCGCCTTCCGCGCGCAGCGGCAGGCGCCCCCGGCCCCGGCACCGACCGGCGGCTGCGTGATCAAGGGCAATGTCTCGTCCAAGGGCGAGCGCATCTATCACATGCCGGGGCAGGAACATTATGACCGCACCCGCATCAACACCGCGCAGGGCGAACGCTGGTTCTGCAGCGAGACCGAGGCCCGCGCGGCGGGCTGGCGTCGGGCGCGGCGTTAGCCCGGTTTGATCCGGGTCAAGGTTCTTGTCCCGCGGGCTGTCTAAGGTCGGAGCGACTCATACAAGAAAGGGAGCGCAAATGACCAACACGCCGCATGAACTGGCCGCCGAATTTCCCGAGAAGGCCGACCTGATCCACAAGCTCAAGACCGAAGATGCGCATTTCGCCCGGCTGGCCGAGGAATATCACGCGATCAACCGTCAGGTGCACCGCGCCGAGACGAATGTCGAACCGATGGAGGAACTGGCCGAGGTCGACCTGCGCAAGAAGCGCGCGCATCTCAAGGACCAGATCTATGCGATGCTGAGCGCGGCCTAACGCACTTCGTAAGGCAGCACATCACGGGCATGCACGTCGATCGACAGCCGCCGTTCCAGCGGCGGCACCGATCGCTGGTGGCAGGATTTGCGTTCGCAGATCCGGCAGGAAATGCCGATCGGCTCAAAGGCGTCGTCGTTCGACACATCGAGGGTGTCGGCATAGACGAGCGATCCGGCATGCCGCACCTCGCATCCCAGCGCGATGGCGTATCGCCGGACCGGTGCTTCCCATGAGCCGCCGGTCTTCGACACGTCGCGCGCAAGGCTGATATAGCGCACGCCGTCGGGCGTTTCGGCAAGCTGGCGCAGGAAGCGGCCCGGGGTCTCGAACGCGCGGTGCACGTTCCAAAGCGGGCAGGCCCCGCCGAAGCGGGCGAATTGCAGCCGCGTGGCGCTGTGGCGCTTGGTGATCGTGCCTGCCTGATCGACGCGGACGAAAAAGAAGGGGATGCCCTTGGCCCCCGGTCTTTGCAGCGTCGACAGCCGGTGCGCCACCTGTTCGATCGACGCGCCGAAGCGGCCGCAGAGCACCTCGAGATCGTGGCGGCATTCCTGCGCCGTCGCCAGAAAACGCCCATAGGGCATCATCGCGGCCCCGGCGAAATAGTTGGCCAGCCCGATCTTCGCGATGGCGCGGGCTTCGTCGCTGTGAAAACGCGCGAGGTCGAGCGTGGCTTCGAGAAGCTGGTCCTGGCTCAGCAGCGCGATCTGCAGCAGCATCTGGAACGTCTGTGTTTCCGGCGCGGCGCGCGCCGACAGGTGCAGCACCTTTGCCGCGGCGTCATAGCGGCGCACCGGGCCCGATCCGTGCCGTTCGACCGTGACGCCGAGATCGGCAAGCCGGGCTTCGGCGGCTGCGCGGATATCGCCACGGGCCTGCGCGCCGAGGTTTTCGGCGGCGCGGTCGACCGCGTCGATGTAGTTGTCGCAGTAATGGAAGAAGTCGCGCACCTCGTCCCAGGGGCTGGACTGGCTGCGCGCATCCTCGCGCCCCAGCGCCTCGTCCAGCGAGGCGAGGCGTTCATGCCCCTGCCGGTAGGCCTTGTGCAGTTCGATGAAGGCGCGCGTCAGCGCAGGCGCATTCGAGGCGGCAAGTCTGAGTTCCGCAAGCGGCGGCATCGCGTCGGCGAAGACGGCGTCAGAGAGCGCCTCGCGCAGGTCGCTCACCAGCCGTTCGCTGTCGCCCGAGGACAGTTCGGTCACGTCGATGCCGAATTCCTGCGCCAAGGCCAGCACGACAGTGGTGCTGACGGGCCGATTGTTGTTCTCCATCTGGTTGAGATAGGGCAGCGACAGGCCCAGCTTGACGGCGAAATCCTTCTGGGTCAGGCCCATGCGGGTGCGGATTTCGCGCAGCTTGGCGCCGGCATAGAGTTTTCGCACGGCCATGGCGGATGCCTTTGCAAATCTTCGGGCCGCTTCGTGCTAACCCTGCTAAGGTGCCGCGGCAAGGGTTATGTGGACAGCTGTCTTTCGCGGGCATAGACGACGAGGATCGCCGCGACACCCATGAGCGAAGTCATCAGCATGATGACCAGAAGCGGGATTTCGGTGCCGCCTTCGGTGAGCGCCCAGCCCGCCAGCGCCGAGAGCGCGGCACCCCCCGACAGCATCATCGCGCCGCCGAGGCCCGAGGCGGTACCCGCGAGCCGCGGGCGCACCGAGAGCATGCCCGAGGTCGCGTTCGGAACGGTCATGCCGTTGCCAAGGCCCACCAGCGTCATGAAGCTGAAGAAGGTCACGACCGAGCCGTAGCCCGACAACGAGACTGTGAGAGAGACCGCAAGCCCCGCGGCGTTCACCATGCAGCCCCAAAGGATCATCCGATTGACGCCGAAGCGCACCGAAAAGCGGCCCGACAGGAAGTTGCCCACGAAATAGCCCACGGCCGGAGCCCCGAAGACCAGCCCCAGCGTCGAAGGGTCGAGCCCGAAGACCTGCGTGCCGACGAAGGGCGCGCCTCCGAGATAGGCGAAGAACGACCCCGAGGTGAAGCCCGCGGCCGCCGCATAGCCCCAGAAGCGCGGCGAGGTCAGCAGATCGGGGTATTCGCGGAACTGCTGGGCCAGCGTCTTGCCGCTGACGCGCGCCGTTTCGCCCAGATCGGTGCGCACCAGCCAGAAGCACAGCGCGCCGAGCGCGAAGAGAAGCCAGAAGTTCGCGTGCCACCCGAAGACTTCGTCCAGCACGCCGCCCACCGCCGGGCCGATCATCGGCACCACCGCCATGCCCATGGTCACATAGCCGATCATCGAGGCGGCCTTGTCCTGGGGATACATGTCGCGCACCACCGCGCGGCTGAGCACCAGCGCCACCGCGATCACCGCCTGCGCCATGCGGAAGGCCAGGAAGACCGTCGCATTGGGTGCAAGGATGCAGCCCAGCGTCGCCACCATGAACAGCGCCATGCCCCACAGGAGCACGGGCCGCCGCCCGAAGCGGTCGGAAATCGGGCCGATCAGGATCTGCAACACGGCGTTGAAGCCGAGGTAGACCGCGACCGACAATTGCATGACGCTGTAATCGGTCTGGAAATGCGCGGCCATGGCCGGGAGGCTGGGCAGGAAGATGTTCATGGCCAGCGCCGACAGCCCCGAGATGAGGATCAGCGTGGCCACATGGGGCGGGGTGGAGCGGTCAAGGAACCGGGGGGCGGGCTGGTCTGCCATGGACGGAAGATTATGCCCGGGCCGCGGATTGTCCATGCGGGCAGGGGCACTGCATGTGTTAATTAGCAATATTGCACTTTTCTCAAGTTGTATTGCAGATCATTTGCAAATTAGCTGAAAACGGCTTTGGTCTGCCTTGGCGCGCCTCTATAAGCCTGCCAGACCAATCCGGGGACAGACACCATGAAAGATATCCTGACCGAGCTGGAAAACCGCCGCAAGGGCGCGCGGCTGGGCGGCGGACAGGCGCGTATCGACGCGCAGCACGGACGCGGCAAGCTGACCGCACGCGAACGGATCGAGCTGCTGCTGGACGAGGGCAGCTTCGAAGAGTTCGACATGTTCGTGACCCATCGCTGCACCGATTTCGGGATGGAAAAGCAAAAGCCCGCGGGCGACGGCGTGGTCACCGGCTGGGGCACGATCAATGGCCGTCAGGTCTATGTTTTCTCTCAGGATTTCACGGTTCTGGGCGGGTCGGTGTCGGCCACGCATGCCGCCAAGATCTGCAAGATCATGGACATGGCGATGCAGAACGGCGCGCCCGTGATCGGGATCAACGATTCGGGCGGTGCGCGCATCCAGGAAGGCGTCGATTCGCTCGCCGGCTATGGTGAGGTCTTCCAGCGCAACATCATGGCCTCGGGCGTGGTGCCGCAGATCAGCATGATCATGGGCCCCTGCGCGGGTGGCGCGGTCTACAGCCCTGCGATGACCGATTTCATCTTCATGGTCAAAGACAGCTCCTACATGTTCGTCACAGGCCCGGACGTGGTCAAGACCGTGACCAACGAACAGGTGACCGCCGAGGAACTGGGCGGTGCCGTGACGCATACGCGCAAATCCTCGGTCGCGGATGGCGCCTTCGAAAACGATGTCGAAGCCCTGGCCGAAGTGCGCAGGCTGGTGGATTTCCTGCCGCTCAACAACCGCCAGCCCAGCCCGACGCGGCCGTTCTTTGATGATGTGGACCGGCTTGAGGAATCGCTCGACACGCTGGTGCC
>CAZNMV010000142.1:0-7128 GCA_964573835.1 uncultured Aestuariivita sp.
GCTCGATGGACAGCGTCGCACCATCCACCGCGTGGAAGCCGCCGAAATGCTTGTGAACGTCGCGAACGTCGATGATCATGCCACCCCCTGCGTCCCGCCGGACCGCAAATCCGAAAAAACAGCCCGAACCACAGGGTCCGGGCTGTCCTTTACTACAGGAAATCGCCGCTCAGCGGAACTTCACCGTGGTGATCTTGCCGTCGGTGACGGTGATCTGGCGGTAGTTGCCGCCCGATTCACCGGGGCCGATCAGTTCGACGGCGGTCGCGCCGACATAGTCGATCTCGCCGCCGTTCTTCAGGATCTCCAGCGCCTTGGCCAGTTCGCCCGGGAAGATCTGTTCGCCGGGTGCGTTGGCCACGTCCATCACCTTGGCGGCATAATCGCCCGGTTCGACCGAACCGGCCGCCTGCATCGCCAGCATGATGAGCGCAGCCGCGTCATAGCTTTCCGGCGTGAAGGGCGAGGTCGCGTCGAAGGCACCTGCCACCATGTCGACGAACATCTGCGCGCCGTCGCTGTCGGTGCCCGGATGCTGGCCGGTCGAGCCGTCGATCTCGGAACCGAAATTGGTTTCCAGCGCGGCACTGATCATGCCGTCGGGGAAGTGGAAGGTCTCGAAGGCACCCGCGTCGAGCGCGGCGCGCACGATGCCCGAACCGCCCTGGTCGACATAGCCCGCAACCACGAGGCGCTGACCGCCTGCGGATGCAAGCGCGCCCACTTCGGCCGAATAGTCGGCCTTGCCGTCTTCATGCGCGGCCGAGATGGTGACGGTGCCGCCCGCGGCTTCGAACGCCGCCTGGAAGCTGTCGGCCAGACCCTTGCCATAGTCGTTGTTGGTGTAGGTCAGCGCGACTTCGGTGATGCCTTCCTCAAGCAGCACTTCGGTCATCACGACGCCCTGACGGGCATCCGACGGCGCGGTGCGGAAGAACAGGCCGTTGTCTTCGTTGTTCGCATGGCTCAGACCGGGCGAGGTGGCCGAGGGCGAAATCATCACGACGCCATTCGGGACGGCGACGTTTTGCAAGATCGCGCCGGTCACGCCCGAGCAATCCGCGCCCATGATACCCTTCACCCCGTCCGATGTGACAAGGCGTTCAGCCGCGGTGGTGGCAGCGGCAGCGTCAACGCAGGTACTGTCCGCGCGCACCGGCGTCACGGTCAGCCCGTCCAGCAGCATGCCGGAATCGGTGACTTCCTTCATCGCCAGTTCGGCACCGGCCGCCATCGACGGCGTCAGAGATTCGATCGGCCCCGTGAAGCCCAGGATGACCCCGATCTTGACTTCGGACGCCTGAGCCGCGCCGGCCATCAGTGCGGTTGCGGCAGTCGCCATAAGCAGCTTTTTCATTGATTACTCCCCTAGATTTGGAACGTTCGAAACGTTCGCAGAATAACCTAGTCAAAAGGGCGCTTGATGAAAAGTGCATTTGCGCTGCACCGCCACCTGTCGAAAGCGGCACTTCGCCACCCTATCTCCGTTCGGCAGACCGGCAGGAAGGGAAACGCGCGATGCGGATGATGGTTTTGGCGGCAGGGATCGTGGCGGCACTGGCGGGGCCGGGTGGGGCGGACACGCTCGCCTCCTCGCAGGGCGCGCTGCGGGTCGAGGCGATGCTGACGGGTCTCGACGAACCCTGGGGGATCGGCCTGCTGCCCGGCGGCGGGTTTCTTGTGACGGAACGCGACGGGCGGCTCATCCTCGTGAAGGAGGGTCGCGCGCGCGAGGTCGCGGGCGTGCCCGAGGTGGCCGCGACGGGGCAGGGCGGTCTGCTCGACATCACCGTCGCGCGCGATTTCGCTGCGACGCGCGAGGTGTTCCTGAGCTTCGCCAAACCGCAGGGCCGGGGCCAGAACACCGCGCTCGCCGTGGCGCGGCTGTCGGAGGACGGCGCGCGGCTGGAGGATGTGCGTGTGATCTTCGAGGCGGCACCGGGCTTCTCGGGGGGCCGCCACTTTGGATCGCGCGTGGTCGAGGCGCCGGACGGCACGCTCTTCCTCGCCACCGGCGACCGGGGCGTGCCCGAGAGTTCGCAGGACCTGTCGAACCACAACGGCGCGGTGATCCGCGTGGGCCGCGACGGCAGCGTACCCCCCGACAACCCCTTTGTCGGCCGCCCCGGCGCGCAGCCCGAAATCTGGTCCTACGGGCACCGCAACGTGCAGGGTGCCGGCCTTGACCTGCGGGGCAATCTCATCACCGCCGAACACGGCGCCCGCGGCGGGGACGAGATCAACCGCGTGAAGCGTGGCGGGAATTTCGGCTGGCCCGTGATCACCTATGGCGTCGCCTATTCCGGCGCACGCATCGGTGAAGGCACCGAGAAGCCGGGGATGGAACAGCCCGAGTTCTACTGGGATCCGTCGATGGCACCTTCCGGGCTGATGGTCTACTCCGGGCGGCTCTGGCCCGAATGGCGCGGGCACATCTTCGTGGGATCGCTGAAGTTCAGCTATATCGCGCGGCTTGACGGCGCGCCGCTGCGGGAAATGGAACAGATCGAAGGGGATCAGACCGGACGGGTGCGCGACATCGTCGAGGCACCGGACGGCACGATCTGGTTTCTCTCGGTCGGCGACGGGGCGGTCTACCGCCTCAGCCCCGGCTAGGCCCGGGCCAGGCCTGTTGCGCAGGCTGGCCGGCCAGGCACAGCCCGAGCACAACCGGTCGGTCAGATCGACAAGCGCGCTGCGTGGGTTCCGCGTTCGCGATAAGGTGTCGTGTCGTAATGCGCCCGGTAGCATTTCGAGAAATGCGACGG
Source organism: uncultured Aestuariivita sp. (assembly GCA_964573835.1). Classification (GTDB taxonomy): domain Bacteria; phylum Pseudomonadota; class Alphaproteobacteria; order Rhodobacterales; family Rhodobacteraceae; genus JAGYKE01. Next base: position 2,769 of record CAZNMV010000142.1, read on the forward strand.
TGAGGCAAAGCCGCAGGCCAGCGCCACGTTGATCACGCTCATGTCGGTCTGCATCAGGAGGTTGCGCGCCTTCTGCAGGCGCAGCTCCATGTAATACCGTTTGGGGCTGCGGTTCAGATAGCGCCGGAACAGCCGTTCGAGCTGCCGCGTCGACATTCCGACGCGCCGCGCCAGCGTGGCGGGGCTGATCGGTTCCTCGACATTGGTCTCCATCATCTGGATGACCTGGCTCAGCTTGGGGTGGCGAACGCCGATCCGGGTCGGCACCGACAGGCGCTGCGTGTCCTGATCGGTCCGGATCGACGAATAGATGAGCTGGTCGGCCACCGCGTTGGCGAGGTCTTCGCCGTGATCGTCGGCGATGATTTTCAGCATCAGGTCGATGGATGACGTGCCGCCCGCCGTGGTGAGCCGGTTTCCGTCGATCACGAAGACCGACTTCGTCAGGTTTACTTCCTCGAATTCCTCGGAAAAGCTGTCTTGGTTTTCCCAGTGGATCGTCGCGCGCTTGCCGTCCAGCAGCCCCGCGCGCGCCAGCGTATAGGCGGCTGTGCACAGCCCGCCCACCGCCAGCCCGCGCCGCGCCTCGCGCCGCAGCCAGTTGAGCAGCCGCTTGGTCGTCGCCTTCTGCACGTCGATGCCGCCGCAGACCAGCACCGTATCCTCGCGCGCGAGTTCCGGCAGATCGCTGTCGACCTTGAAGACAGTGCCGGCCGAACAGCTCACGCTGTCGCCGCCTTCGCCCACGATCATCCAGGAATACAGCTTGTCTTCGCCCATCCGGTTGGCGATGCGCAGCGCGTCCAGCGCCGAGGCGAAGCTCAACAGCGTGAAATTGTCCAGAAGAACGAAGACGAACCGCCGCCCCTGGACGGGCGCGCGCGTCGCATCTGACATGCTCCGCCGGACCTGCATCTTCGCCGTTCTTTCCCCGTTGCAAAGGGTTTGGCGGCCACCATGCTCATGTAGCTAAAGCGCCGTCAAGTGGTCGCAAATGATGTATGGTCACGCCCGCCCCCCGCGCGTATAAGCAGGCCCGGACGACCCGGAGCCGGAGAAGGCCGATGACTGACTGGACCAAGACCGCATGGCGCAGAAAACCGCGCGTGCAAATGCCCGACTATCCCGAAGCCGAAGCGCTCGGGTCGGTCGAGGGCCAGTTGCGCCGCTATCCGCCCCTTGTCTTCGCGGGCGAGGCACGGCGTCTGAAGAAACATCTCGGCGCCGCGTCGCGCGGCGAAGCCTTCTTGCTGCAGGGCGGAGACTGCGCCGAAAGCTTCGAGCAGTTCAGCGCCGACGGCATCCGCGATACCTTCAAGGTCATGCTGCAGATGGCGATGGTGCTGACCTTCGGCGCAAAGGTGCCGGTGATCAAGGTGGGCCGCATGGCGGGCCAGTTCGCCAAGCCGCGCAGCGCCCCGACCGAAGTGATCGGCGGGCAGGAACTGCCCAGCTATCGAGGCGACATCATCAACGATCTGGCCGCGACGCCCGAGGCCCGCACCCCCGATCCGCGCCGCATGCTGCAGGCCTATACCCAGGCCGCGGCGACGCTGAACCTGCTGCGCGCCTTCTCGACCGGCGGTTTCGCCGACATGAGCCGCGTGCATTCCTGGACGCTGTCCTACACCGACAGCGACGATGCCGAACGCTACCGGGAGATCGCCAACCGCATTCAGGACACGATCGACTTCATGGCGGCGGCGCGCATCACCGCGACCACGACGCATGAATTCTCGACCGTGGAATTCTACACCAGCCACGAAGCGCTGCTGCTTGAATACGAAGAGGCGCTGACGCGGCTTGATTCCACCTCCGGCAACTGGCTGGCGGGGTCGGGTCACATGATCTGGATCGGCGACCGCACGCGTCAGCCGGACGGCGCGCATGTGGAATACGCGCGCGGCGTGCTGAACCCCATCGGGCTCAAATGCGGGCCCAGCATGACGGCTGACGACCTCAAGCTCCTTCTGGCGCGGCTGAACCCCGACAACGAACAGGGGCGGCTTACGCTGATCGCGCGGTTCGGCGCGGGCAAGGCGGGTGATCACCTGCCGCGCCTGATCCGGACGGTGCAGGCGGAAGGGGCCAACGTGACCTGGGTCTGCGACCCGATGCATGGCAACACGATCAAGTCCTCGTCCGGCTACAAGACGCGGCCGTTCGAGTCGGTCCTGCGCGAGGTGCGCGAATTCTTTGCCGTTCACGCGGCCGAAGGCACTATTCCCGGCGGCGTGCATTTCGAAATGACGGGCCAGGATGTCACCGAATGCACCGGCGGCATCCATGCGGTCACCGACGAAGACCTCTCTGATCGCTATCACACCGCCTGCGACCCGCGGCTCAACGCCTCGCAGTCGCTGGAACTGGCCTTCCTCGTGGCTGAGGAACTGACCAAGCGACGCACCACCGCAGCCTCGCGCGCGGCGGGCTAGGTCTGCACCAGCCGCAAATGCGGCGCATGGGCGAAGGTGGCCGCGTCTTCGGCCGCCTCGGCGCACGTCGCCCGGGGCGGGGTATAGACCGGGCGCACCTGTTCGTCGGTGATGTCGAGTGTCACGCCCGCCAGCCCAGCGCCGGCGGTCACCGCCCCCAGCGCGCGGTTGACCTGGCCCGCATCGCAGAGCATGGGCAGCAGGATCATCCGGCCCGTCCCCGCGCCGCAGCGCAGGCCGATTTCGGCCACGGCGGGGGTGTCGAAGACGGCTTCCAGGATCCGCGACAACCCCGTCCGCGATGATGCCGAGAACAGCGCAGACAGCGGCAGCCCCCGCGGTTCCATCCCGGCAAGGCGCGTCATCAGCGCCCCGGCGATCCGCATCCGCGCGATCCCCGGCGCGATCCGTTCCGCGATCAGCACGTGGTCGAGCACGTTTTCCAGCGCGCGGGGGTCGATCCGGGCGCGGGCGGGCAGCCCGCCTTCGGCGGCAAGTGCGGTCCAGTAGGCCTCGACCTGCCGCAAGGGAGTGAGCCGGGCAGGGAGCATGCCGGGGTCGAGGGGAATCACCCGGGTTTCAGAGGGTCGGGTTTCGGTTGTCATGGTGCAGAACGGCTCCCCGTGCTTGTCACCCGATGCGGCCTGCCGCGACAGGCCCGTTCAGGAAATCGTCACAATAGTTACCCAAGACTTAACATGACCGATTTTCCGCAAAGCTGTGACGGTTTTTCGGGGCCTTGGTTAATCGCGGCGCAAAGCCAGCCCGGGGGGTTGCCCTGCCGCGGTGCTTGGCATTAGGTGCATCCGGCATGACGGGGGCGGGGGAAAGCGCGATGATCCGATCCATGACCGGCTTTGCCTCGGCAACGGGCGCGCGCGCGCCGTTCTCCTGGGCCTGGGATCTGCGGTCGGTCAACGGGCGCGGCCTCGACCTGCGGCTGCGCGTGCCCGACTGGATCGAAGGGCTGGAAGCCGGTCTGCGCCAGATGATCCCGCGCGAGGTGAACCGCGGCGCTGTCACCCTGTCGCTGCGGCTGTCGCGCGACGAAGGCGGCACGACGCTGGCGGTCAATGACCGCGCGCTTTCGGCAATGCTCGAAGCCTTGCAGAGGGTCGATGGCGCGGCGCAGGCACGCGGCCTGACGCTGGCGCAGCCCTCCGCCGCTGATATCCTGTCCTTGCGCGGCGTGCTCGACGACACGCGCGCCGAAGACGAAGGTGCGGCGCTGACCCCAATCCTTCTGGCCGAGGCGCAGGCGCTGCTTGCCGATTTCCAGGCGATGCGCACGGCGGAAGGCGCGGCGCTGGCCAAGGTTCTCACCGCCCAGATCGACGAGATCGCACGCCTCACCGACGAGGCCGCGGCCCTGGCCGAAGCCCGGCGCGAAACCGCAGCCGAGGCGCTGCGCGCCGCCATCGCCCGGGTGACGGAGGCGACCGACGCCGTCGATCCGCAGCGGCTGGCGCAGGAACTGGCCCTTCTGGCGGTGAAAGCCGACGTGACCGAGGAACTCGACCGCCTGCGCGCCCATGTGGACGCGGCGCGCGCGCTTTTGCACGACAAGGGTGCCGTGGGTCGGAAATTCGACTTCCTCATGCAGGAATTCAACCGCGAGGCCAATACACTGTGCTCCAAGGCGCAATCCTCGGCGCTGACGCAGGTGGGCCTCCAGCTGAAGGTTGTCATCGACCAGATGCGCGAGCAGGTCCAGAACATCGAATAGGCGGGGCCATGGCGGACAGGCGCGGACTTCTCATCATCCTTTCCTCGCCCTCGGGCGCGGGGAAATCGACGCTGACGCGCCGCCTGCGCGACTGGGACCCGACGCTGTCGTTCTCCGTCTCGGCCACCACCCGCGCGCCGCGTCCGGGTGAGGAAGATGGCCGGGATTATCATTTCCTCGCGGAAGACGCCTTTCGCCG
>CAZNMV010000142.1:7138-7913 GCA_964573835.1 uncultured Aestuariivita sp.
CGCGTCTTCGGCAATTCCTATGGCAGCCCGCGCGCGCCGGTGCAGGCGGCCATCGACGCGGGCCGTGACGTGCTGTTCGACATCGACTGGCAAGGCGCGCAGCAGATCCAGAATTCGGCCCTTGCCCCCCACACCCTGTCGATCTTCATCCTGCCACCCTCGATCACCGAACTGCGCCGCCGGCTTGAGACCCGCGGGCAGGACAGCGACGAGGTGATCGCGCGGCGCATGGCCAAGAGCTGGGATGAAATCAGCCACTGGGCCGAATACGACCATGTCCTGATCAACGACGATCTCGACGAGACCACCCGCCGCCTGCGCGTCATCGTCGAAGCCGCCCGCCTGCGCCGCATCCAGCAGCCAGGGCTCAACGACCATGTGCGCGCGCTGCAGCGCGAATTCGAGGACCTGACATGACACTTTATGCCCTCGGCGATGACCGCCCCCAGCTTCACCCCGACACTTGGGTCGCGCCCGACGCGAACCTCATCGGCAAGGTTGTCCTGGAGGAACTGGCCAGCGTCTGGTTCGGCGCGACGCTCCGCGCCGATCACGAGGAAATCCGCATCATGCGCGGATCGAACGTGCAGGAAAACTGCGTCTTCCATGTCGATGCGGGCTTTCCGCTGACGGTGGGCCCCGGCTGCACCATCGGGCACAAGGTCATGCTGCACGGCTGCACCATTGGGGCCAACACGCTCATCGGCATGGGGGCGACGGTGCTCAACGGTGCGCAGATCGGCGACAACTGCCTGATCGGGGCAGGGGCGCTCAT
>CAZNMV010000143.1:0-7881 GCA_964573835.1 uncultured Aestuariivita sp.
CGGGTCGATCCGGCCCAGAACGATATTGGCGTCCGTCACCGTGGGCCGGTCATTGCCGCGCCCATAGGCCACGGGCCCGGGGTCCGACCCCGCACTTTCCGGCCCGATGTTCAGAAGGCCGCCCTTGTCGACCCAGGCGATGGAACCGCCGCCCGCGCCGATGGTGGCGATCTCAATCATGGGCGTGCGGACCACCATGCCGAAATCGATGGATGTCTGGGGCGCGAGCATCGACTTGCCGCCTGCCACCAGCGACACGTCGAAGCTCGTCCCGCCTACGTCGCCGGTGATGACATCGGGGAAACCGGCGGTTTCCGCGATGTAGCCCGCCGCGATCACCCCCGCCGCAGGGCCCGACAGCGCGGTGCGCACCGGCAGGCGGCAGGCGGTCTCCACCCCCATCACGCCGCCGTTCGACTGCACGATCAGGAACTCGCCCTTGAAGCCGCCGCCCTTCAGCGCGGTCTCGAGCCGGTCGAGATAGCCCGCCACCTCGGGCTGCAGATAGGCGTTGAGCGCGGTGGTCGAGAAACGTTCGAATTCGCGGATCTCGGGCAGGATCTCGGAGGATGCCGCGACATGCTCGTTCGGCCAGATGGCGCGCACGGCCTCGACCGCTGCGCGTTCGTTTTCCGGGTTCGCATAGGCATTGGCGAAGAGGATCGCGACCGCCTTGCAGCCCATGTCGATCAGCCGCCGCGCCGCATCGCGCACCGCGTCCAGATCGACGGGCGTGCGGATCGTGCCATCGGCCAGCGTGCGTTCCGGCACTTCCAGCCGCCGGTCGCGCGGGACAACGGGGCGGAATTCGCCCCGCAGGCCCCAGGTGCGCGGCCGGTCGCGGCGGCGCATCTCCAGCACGTCGCCCAGACCTTGCGTCGTGATGACGCCGATCTTCGCGCCCTTGCGTTCCAGCAGCGCATTCGTCCCGGCAGTCGTGCCATGCACAACGACCGCGATCTGCCCCATATCGGCGACTTCGCGCGCGATCCCCGCGAGGAATCCGCCCGACTGGTCGGGCCGCGTCGTGGGCACCTTGGCGACACTTGCCTTGCCTGTCGTCTCGTCCAGCACGAACACATCCGTGAACGTGCCGCCCACGTCCACGCCAACCATCTTCGTCATTGCGCGGACCCTTTCCAGGCATCGCCGTAAAGCGCCGTGGCGCGGTCAGCCGACAGGAACCCGAGGCTGACATCCCGCGCCACCGCCGCCGGGTCGCGCGCTTCCGGTGCGCCATAGCCGCCGCCGCCCGGCGTCCCGAGCCGCACCGCCTGCCCCCGCTTCAACTGCATCCCCAGCATCTTCGAGGTCATGGGCGGCTCGTGCCAGCCATCGTCCTGTTCGTATTCGAAATGGTTCAGCGCCGCCTCGCCGCCGCCCGCGATGCCCCGCGGCGCGAACCGCCCGCGTTCGCCGAACAGGAACGCGCGCGCGTTCTCCTCAAGAAGCTCGATCTCGTAGACCGCGCCGAGGCCCCCGCGATGCGCCCCCGCGCCCGCGCTGTCGGGACGCAAGGCCCATTGGCGGAACATGACCGGATAGGCGGCCTCCAAGATTTCCAGCGGCGGGATCGTTGCCGTGGAAATGGGCGCATTGCCGTGGTTCAGACCGTCGCTTTCCGCGCTGCCGCCGTGCCCGCCGCCGAAGAAGGAAAACATCACCCAAGGCTGACCGTTCTTGCGTTTGCCCGCGATCGACAGCGCGTTGATCGTGCCATAGGCATTGGCCACCACGCGGTCGGGCGCGGCCTGCGCCATGGCCGAGAACATGACGTCGATCATCCGCAGGATTGTCTCGGTATAGCCGCCCACGGGCGCGGGGAATTCCGCCGCCAGAAGGCTGCCCTCGGGGATCCGCACGTCGATGGGCCGCATCACGCCCGCATTGGCGGGCAGGCCAGGGAAGATGTGCTTGATCGCCACATAGGCCGTCGCCACCGCCGTGGGCAGCGCGATGTTTACCGGGCCCGCCGTCACCGGCGCGGTCCCCGCGAAATCGAGGACCATCGTATCGCCCCGGATCTCCAGCGCCACGCGGATCGGCAGCGCCTCATCCGTGATCCCGTCATTGTCGAGGAAATCCTCGGCCTCCCACCGTCCGTCGGGCAGCGCCTCCAGTTCCGCGCGCATCAGCTTCTCGGCCCGCTCGCCCAGCGCGTCGAGTGCCGCGCGCACCGTGTCCGCACCGTATTCGTCGAGAAGCGCGTCGAGCCGCTTCACACCCAGATCCAGCGCGCCCAGCTGGCCGTTCAGATCCCCCATCGCCGATTGCGGCAGGCGCGTGTTGCGCATGAGAATGTCGATGATGTCCTGGTTGATGACGCCCGCCTTCGCGATCCGCACCGGCGGCAGGACGAACGCCTCCTGAAACGCATCCGTTGCGGCGGGGTTGTAGTTGCCGGGCACGGCACCGCCCACGTCATGCCAATGGCCCACGCTGGCGAGATAGCAGAAAAGTTCCCCATCCCGGAAATAGGGGCGCACCAGCCGCATGTCGGACAGGTGCGTGCCGCCCAGATGGGCGTCATTGAAGATGTAGATGTCGCCATCGGCCAGATCGCCATCGGCGGCGGCCTTGTCGATCACCGCCTTCACCGCGAAGGCCATGACGCCCACGAAGATCGGCAGGCCCGACTTGCCCTGCACCAGCGTGTCGCCGCTGGCGGCATGGTAAAGCCCGTGCGAGGCGTCATGCGCCTCGGCGATGATCGGGTTGAAGGCGGCGCGGAAGAGCGTCGCGTCCATCTCGTCGGCGATCTGCTCCATCCGGCCTGCAAGGACGGCGAGCGTGATCGGGTCGATCGCGCTCACTTGCGGACCTCGCCGCCGATCTTGGGCATGTCGTTCCAGACGTCCTGACGCACGATCAGCCCGCCTTCCAGCTGGAAGCGGTCGATGAAGCGGATGCCTTCGAAGGCGGTGCCGTCCAGCCATTCGCCGAACAGCGTGCCGAAGCAATAGACGACCGGTCCTTCCGCGCTCATCCCTGCGTCGAAGCGGTCATAGGTCTTCTTCACGAAGCGGTAGCGGGGCTTGGACCATTCCACCAGCTCCAGAAGCCGCGTCATGGGCTTGGCGCCCGGGAACTGCATGGTGAACCCGGCGCCAAGGAAGGTTTCCGCCTTCGCCAGATCGCGTGCCTCCATCGCATCCAGATAGGCGCGCACCACGCCCGACGGGTCGGGCAGCGCGGGCGCGGGGGTCTTGCCTTCGCCGCCCCGCATATAGCCCGACGGCGACATTTCGTGGATCATCACGGTGATCCCTTCCAGCTGGGCCGGTACGACCGAACGGACCGCGTCGGTCAGCGCATGCCCAAGGCGGCGCTTGTCGGCGTCGGGATAGCCTTCGATCAGGTGGATTTCGACAACCGGCATGGCACCCCTCCATTCGCGTGATCCACTTGTATTATCTGTAATACAGGTTATTGTCCAGTCATGGTTTCAGGGGAACAGATGACCGCACCCGCCACCACGCTTCCCGAAGGCGGCAAATCGCGCCGGGTCTACCTGATCCTGCGGGAAGAGATCGCGCGCGGCACCCATGCCCCCGGCACCCTTCTGCCCAGCGAGGACCGGCTGGCCGAAGCGCAGGGCGTCTCTCGCGTGACCGTGCGCCGCGCGCTCGACGCGCTGGCGCGCGACGGACTGATCGAAAAGCGCGCAGGCGCGGGTTCGGTCGTGCGCCCGCCGCGCGCGCCGTCCGCCATCGCCGCCGACATGGCGACGCTGATCCCGCAGGTGGTGCGCATGGGTCGGGCAACGACCGCGCGGCTTTTGTCGTTTTCCTATGGCCCCGCGCCGGAACCCGTTCGCGCCGCGCTGGATCTGGCGCAGGGCGCGATGGTGCAGACCGCCATCCGCGTGCGACTTGCGGGCGATGTGCCCTTTTCCCATCTGACGACGCATGTGCCCGAACCCATAGCCCAAGGCTATTCCGAGGCCGATCTGGCCACCACGCCGCTCTTCGAGCTTCTGGAGCGTTCCGGCGTCACCATCGCGGGCGCGCGGCAATCGGTGACCGCGACGCTTGCCGCGCCGGACGTGGCGCAGGCGCTTGGGCTTGCACCCGGTGCAGCGCTCCTGTCGCTGACGCGCGTGGTGACGGATGACACGGGGCGCGGGGTCGAATATCTCTCGGCGCTCTACCGGCCCGACATGTTCCGGCTGGAAATGCAGCTGGCCCGCGCGGGCGAAGACGGCGCTCGGCACTGGGAACCCGTGATCGGAGGCACATCATGACCACCCCCCGCACCCTGTTCGACAAGGTCTGGGCCGCGCATGTCGTGACCTCGCGCGCGGACGGGACAGACCTTCTCGGGGTGGACCGGCATTTCGTGCACGAAGGCTCGCACCACGCCTTCCGCAAGATCGCCGAACGCGGGCTTGCCGTCGCCGAACCGGGGCTGACCTTCGGCGTCACCGACCATTACGCGCCCACACGCGGGAAACCTGCCAGCGACGAGATCGCGGGGATGATCGCGCGCCTTTCGACCAATACGCAGACCCATGGCCTGCGCCACTTCGCCATGGGCGATCCCCGGCAGGGCATCGTGCATGTGATCGGCCCCGAACAGGGGCTGACCCTGCCCGGCCTTCTGATCGTCTGCGGCGACAGCCATACATCGACCCATGGGGCCTTCGGCGCCATCGCCTTCGGCATCGGCGCGACCGAGGTGGCGCATGTGCTGGCCACCCAGACGATCTGGCAGAAGCGGCCCCGGTCGATGCGGATCACCTTCACCGGCAGGCTGTCACCCGGCGTCACGCCGAAGGACATGGCGCTTGCGTGGATTTCCCGGCTGGGCGCAGACGGGGCGCGCGGGCATGCCATCGAATATGCGGGCGAAGCGGTGCGCGCGCTGTCGATGGAAGGGCGGCTCACGCTGTGCAACATGTCGATCGAAGGCGGCGGGCGCTTCGGCATGGTCGCGCCGGATGACACCACCTTCGCCTATGCGAGGGGCCGCGCCTATGCGCCGAAAGGGGTCGACTGGGACCGCGCCGTCGCCGACTGGGCCGCCCTGCGCAGCGATGACGGCGCGACCTTCGACCGCGAAGAGGTGATCGACGCCGCCGCCATCGCTCCCACTGTCACTTGGGGCACGACCCCCGAACAGGCGCTCCCCATCACCGCCGCGACCCCTGCGGCCAGCACGGACCAGATCGCCGATGCGCTGGCCTATATGGGCCTGACGCCGGGCCAGCCGCTTGACGGGCTGCCGGTCGATCAGGTCTTCATCGGATCCTGCACCAATGCCCGCATCGAGGACCTGCGCGCCGCCGCCACCGTTCTGCGCGGGCGGAAGGCGCGTGTGCCGGGCCTCGTCTCGCCCGGATCGGAGGCGGTGCGGAGGCAGGCCGAGGCCGAGGGCCTCGCGCAGGTCTTCACGGAAGCGGGACTCGACTGGGTCGCGTCGGGCTGTTCGATGTGCGTGGGCATGAATGGCGACATCGTGGCCCCGGGCAAGCGCTGCGCCTCCACCACCAACCGCAACTTCAAGGGCCGCCAGGGCCCCGGCGCGCGCACGCATCTGATGTCGCCCGCCATGGTCGCCGCCGCCGCCGTGACCGGCACGCTGACCGACGTGCGCAAGCTGATGGAGGGCCGCGCATGACCGCCTTTCCGCCCGTGACAGGCGAACCCGCCCGCCTGCCGCTCGACAATGTCGACACCGACCAGCTGATCCCGGCGCGCTTCATGTCGACACCCCGGGCCGAAGGCTATGGCCGGTTCCTGCTGCATGACATGAAGGCCGACACGCCCGCCGCGAACCTGCCCGAAGGGGCGCAAGTGCTGATCGCCGGGCGCAACTTCGGGTCGGGGTCGTCGCGCGAGGCGGCGGTCTATGCGCTGGTCGATTTCGGCATCCGCGCGGTACTGGCCCCGTCCTTCGGCGACATCTTTGCGGGCAATGCGGTGAACAACGGCCTCCTGCCCGCCCGCGTCGCGCCCGAGGCGCTGGCGCAGATCACCGGCGGGGTGACGGTCGATCTGGACACTTGCACAATCAGCCATTCGGGTGGCGAAACCCCGTTCGAGATCGACCCCGTCTGGCGCGAAAAGCTCCTGAACGGCTGGGACGACATCGACCTCACCGCCTCGCGCAAAGCCGAGATCGCCGCCTGGCGCGCGCGGCGCGGGACGGACGCGCCCTGGAGCCTGCCCGCCACCCCACAGGAATAATCCGCAAGGCCTCTTGACCTTCCAGTGACTGGAACCCCTATGTCAGGGGCCACACATACTGTGCGAAAGGCTTGCCCCCCATGTCCGCCCGGACGATCACCCTTGCCCTCGACGGGCTCAACTGTGCCTCCTGCGTTGCGCGCGCGGAAAAGGCGCTGGCCGCCGTGCCGGGGGTCGAGAGCGCGCAGGTCAACCTCGCCTCGGGCAAGGCACAGGTCACGGGCGAGGCCACCACCGCCGCGCTTGTCGATGCGCTGGCGCAGGCGAACTACCCCGCGCGGCTGGAAACCGACCGCATCACCATCGAAAAGATGTCTTGCGCGTCTTGCGTGGGCCGGGTGGAGAAGGTGCTGACGGCGCAGCCGGGGATCGTGTCGGCCAACGTCAACCTCGCCACGGGCGAGGCGCAACTGGTCCATCTCGAAGGGCCCGACGCGCTCGATGACGCCATCGCCGCCGTCACCGCCGCCGGATACCCCGCGCGGCGCGTCGAACCCGCCGCCCCCGCGACCGACCCGACCGATCGGCGCGCGGCCGAAGCCGACGATCTGCGCCGCGCCATGATCCTTGCGGCGCTCCTGACGCTGCCGGTCTTCGTGCTGGAAATGGGCAGCCACATGATCCCCGCCTTTCACCACTGGGTCATGGCCACCATCGGGATGGAGACGAGCCGCCTGATCCAGTTCGCCCTGACCAGCGCCGTGCTGGCCTTTCCTGGCCGCCAGTTCCTGACCCAAGGCTTTCCGGCGCTTCTGAAAGGCGCGCCCGACATGAATTCTCTGGTCGCCATCGGCACCAGCGCCGCGTGGAGCTTTTCCGTCGTCTCGACCTTCGCGCCCGGGCTTTTACCCGCAGGCACAGCGGCCGTCTATTTCGAGGCCGCCGCCGTCATCGTCACGCTCATCCTCTTCGGACGGATGCTGGAGGCGCGCGCCAAGGGCCGCGCCGGGTCGGCCATCGCGCGCCTGATCCGGCTCGCGCCCAAGACCGCGCATGTCGTGCGCGGCAACACCACCGAGGAGCGTGCGGTCGAGGATATCAGCGTGGGCGACATCGTCCTTGTCCGCCCCGGGGAACGCGTGGCCGTGGACGGCGTCGTCACGACGGGCAGCAGCTTCGTCGACGAAAGCATGATCACCGGCGAACCCGTCCCGGTGCAGAAGGCCGCAGGCGACACGGTCGTGGGCGGCACCGTCAACGGCACGGGCAGCCTGCACTTCCGCGCCACGCAGGTCGGCCGCGACACGATGCTGGCCCAGATCATCCGCATGGTGGAAGAGGCGCAGGGCGCGCGCCTGCCCGTGCAGGACCTCGTCAACCGGGTCACCGCCGTCTTCGTGCCCGCCGTTCTGGCGATAGCCGCCGTCACCGTCGGCGCATGGCTGATCTTCGGCCCCGATCCGGCGCTGGGCTTCGCGCTTGTCTCGGGTGTGGCCGTCCTCATCATCGCCTGCCCCTGCGCCATGGGCCTTGCCACGCCGACCTCGATCATGGTGGGCACGGGCCGCGCGGCGGAACTGGGCGTGCTGTTTGCCAAGGGCGACGCGCTGCAGACGCTGTCGGGGGTGCGCGCGGTGGCAGTGGACAAGACCGGCACGCTGACCAAGGGCCAGCCGGAACTGGTGCGCTTCGACGTGGCGGAAGGGGCCGACCGCGACACGACGCTGGCAAAGGTCGCGGCGGTCGAGGCGCT
>CAZNMV010000144.1:0-7850 GCA_964573835.1 uncultured Aestuariivita sp.
GCGTGATCGCGATGATGGCCCCGGTGATGTCGCCCATCGCGGCCGAGGCGGCCTCGGCCGGGGTCATGTCGGGGTTTTCTTCCATCTTCGCCTCGACCGCCTCGACCACGACAATGGCGTCGTCGACCACGATCCCGATGGCGAGAACGAGTGCCAGAAGCGACACGGTGTTCAGCGTGAAGCCCATCGCCATCATGACCGCGAAGGTGCCCACCAGCGCCACCGGCACCGCCACCAGCGGCACGATGGTCGCGCGCAGCGAGCCGAGGAAGATGAAGACGACAAGGACGACGAGGATGAAGGCCTCGATCAGGGTGTGTTCGACCTCGGCGATGCTTTCCTTCACGAAGGTGGAGCTGTCCGAGACGATGGCATATGCCATGCCCGGCGGGAAGGCGGCGGAAGCGCGGTCGATCGCGGCTTTTACGCTGTCGGCCGCCGCAACGGCATTGCCGCCGGGCGCGAGGTAGATACCGACCAGCGTTGCGGGGGCGCCGTCGAAGGACGAGGTGACGTCGCTGCTGTTTTCGCCCAGCGTGACCGTGGCCACGTCGCCCACGCGCACCACGCTGCCGTCGGCGGCGGCGCGGATGATGATGCGCGAGAATTCCTCGGGGCTTTCAAGGCGGCCCTTGGTGGTGATGTTCAGTTGCAGCCCCGGGTCGCGCGTGACGGGCTGGCCGCCGACGCGGCCGATCGCGGCCTGCAGGTTCTGGCTCCGCAGCGCGGCCATCACGTCGCCCGGAGTCAGGTTCAGCGCGGCGAGCCGCGCCACGTCCAGATCGACGCGCATGGCGAACTGGTTGGACCCGAATATCGACGCGTCACCCACGCCTTCAACGCGCTTGAGCGTGTCGATCAGGTTGATACGGGTGAAATTCGTCAGGTCGGCCCCGGTGACGCTGTCGTTTTCGGCGTAAAGCACCACACCCATGAGCAGCGAGGAAGATTTCTTGGCCACCCGCACGCCGGTTTCGCGCACTTCCGAGGGCAGGAGCGGTTCGGCCAGCGCCACGCGGTTCTGCACGTTGACGGTGGCAATGTCGGGATCGGTACCGACCTCGAAGCTTATGTTGAGGATATAGGACCCGTCGGCGCCTGCGGTCGAGGACATGTAGATCATATCGTCGACGCCGATCACCTTGTCCTCGATCACCTGGGCGACGGTCTGCTCGACCACTCCGGCCCCGGCGCCAGCATAGACGGCAGTGACCGAGACCTGCGGCGGAACGATGTCGGGGAACTGTTCGACCGGCATGCGGGTGAGCGCGATGAGACCGGCCAGGAACATGACGATCGAGATGACCCCGGCGAGACGGGGCCGCCGGATGAAGGTATCAGCCAACATGATCAGTCGTCTCCGGCGAGGGCTGCGTCGACGGCGATACCTGGGCGGACCTTGTTTACACCTTCGGTGATAACACGTTCGCCTTCGGCAAGGCCGTCCGCGATGACCGACATGCCCTCGGTGCTGCGCGAAACGGTGACGCGGCGTTGCTCCACCACCTCGCCCGCACCTACGACGAGCACGAAGGCGCCTTGTATGTCGCGCTGGACCGCCTGCAGCGGGATGGCAAGCTCGCCCGCCCCGCCCGAGGCGCGCAGGGTCACGCGGACGAGTTCGTCATCTAGAAGTGCGCCTTCGGGATTGTCGAAACGGGCGCGGATGGTCACGCTGTCGGTGCCCGCGTTTACGGCGCTGTCGACGAAGACGATGTCGCCGCCCGCGTCATGATCGCGCCCGTTGGCGAGCCGCAGCGTCACCGCGTTGACCTTCGAGGCAGTGCCGGCCGCGAGGCTGTCGGAATAGCTCCGCCAAGCAGACGTGGGAACCGCGAATTCGGCATAGATCGGGTCGAGCATGGTCAGCGTGGCAAGCTGCCCCGCCTCGGGGCCGATCAGCGCACCGACCGAGACGCGCGCTATTCCCATCACGCCCGCGAAGGGGGCGGTGATCTCGGTATAGGAGAGGTTGAGCTGCTCGCGCTCGAGCACGGCCGTGAGCCGCATCACATCGGCCTCGCGGCTGGCGAGGGTGGCTTCGGCCACGTCAAGCACGGCGCGCGGCGCGGTCTCGCGCTTGACCAGTTCGTCCTGCCGGTCGCGATCAAGCCGGGCCAGATCGCGTGCGGCCTCGGCGGAGCGCAGGCCCGCTTCGGCCTCGGCCACGGTGGTCTGGTAGAGGGCGGGGTCAATGACGAAAAGACGCTGGCCTTGCTCGACGCGGTCGCCGGGCGCGAACGCGATTTCCTGCAGCGTGCCGCCGACCCGCGCGATGATGGAGACGTGCCGTTCCGCATCGAGCCGCCCGTTGAACGTGGCGGTCTGGCCGAGAACCATGATTCGCGCCTCGGCGGCGACGACAGCCGGGAAAGGGCTCTGCTGGGCCGACGCGGCCGACGCCATAAGGACAAGGGCGAACGGAAGAAGGGCAGATCGGATCACGCAATAACTCCGGTTTTGAAAATGTCTTTTCGGCGCCCACTGATACGCGATCGGGCGTGACGGTCAACACGGCAAAGAGGCCGGCGGCCTGACGCCGGGATGACGCAGGCGCAGGAATGCGGCGTCAGGGCGCGGCGCGAAGCGCGGCGATGGCCTTTGCCACCGCATCGCCCAGCCCGGTGAAGGCCGACGATACCGCGCGGTCGATCAGCGCATCGGGGTCGGCGGTCAGTGTGCTGACCGATGCGGAGAGTTCGGCCAGCCGCATCTCGATTGCCGAAAGGCGGGCCTGCAGTGCCACGGCCTCGGCCCCGCCCGGGGGCAGCGTGGTCAGGTCGGCGCGGGCGGCGGCGATCTCGGCGGTCAGGGTCGCGATTTCGCCGCGCAACGGCAGGACGGTCTGTGCCGCCTCATTGATCTGGCCGGACACCCGGTCCGCCGCCGAAAATGCGCCCCAGGCGAACCAAAGGCACAGCGCGGCGAGAACCAGCGTGGCGTTCAGAAGCGCGAGGAAAAGGCCCCAGAAGGTGCGTGCGAGACTGCGTCTGGCCATGTCGTATCGGTTCCCGTCGTCGGAAGGCGAGGAAAGGTTTGCACGGGCAGACCCCGGGCCGCAAGCGCCCATCCGGGGAACACAGGGTGTTGCCCGGAGGCCTGTCCTGCCTTATTCCGGGGCGGGGACGTTCCGAAACGGAGGCAAGTTTCAGATGCGCATGCTCAAATCCATCCTTGCATACCTGATCGCAAATGCCGTGGGCCTTCTGGCGGCGGTCTTCCTCTTTACCGGGTTCGTGATCGACCCGCTGTCCTTCATCGTGGCAGTGGCGGTCTTCTCGGTCGCGCTGGCGGTTCTGGGGCCGCTGATCACCAAGCTGTCGGCGAACCGTTTCCCGCAGATCATGGGCGGGATCGCCCTGGTGACGATCTTCGCGGGGCTCTTCGTCACCGACCTGATCATGCCGGGGATGAGCATCGGCGGGTTCGTGAACTGGGTCGGGGCGACGCTGGTGGTGTGGATCTTCAGCCTTGTCGCGTCTGTGGTTCTGCAGAAATATCTGGGCCAGACCCCGGCGAAGGGAAAAACCAAGGGCTGAAGCCGGACGCGTGGTCGCCCGGGACCGGATCGGGCGGCACGCTTCGTGACAGATTGCCTGCATATTCAATGGCTTCGCCCGCGTGCCGGGCTTTTTTCAAGGAGACTTTTACATGACTTACTGGTTTTTGTGGCTGCTGGCGGGTATCGCGTCGATCGTTGCAGGGATGGTGGCGCTGGCCAATCCCTTTGCCGCGACGCTTACGGCGGAAATCCTCGCGGGTTACATGTTTCTGATGATCGGCGTTCTCACGCTGATTTCGGCCTTCGGGGATCAGGGTTTGGGCGCGCGCATCTGGGCGCTCCTTCTGGGGCTGGTCATCACGGTCTTCGGGTTCAATCTTGTCGCCAATCCGCTGGAAGGGGTGCTGCGGCTGACGTTCATCGTGGCGGCACTGATGATGATCATGGGCGTTTTCCGCATTCTCATCGCGCTGTCGCCGATGGCGGCAGGTGCCCGGGGGTTCCTGGTCGTCGCGGGGCTTGTCTCGATCGTGCTGGCGGGGATGGTCTTCGCCAACTACCCGTGGTCGAGCGCGGTCGTGCTGGGCGTCTTCCTTGGGGTCGAGCTGATCTCGAACGGGGTTTCGCTCGTGTTCCTCGCGCTGGACCGGCGCACGGCACGTCCAGCCTGAGCATGCGCAGGACCCGGATATCGCGGGCGCGGGTGGCCCGGTTGCTGGCGCTGGCCGCGCTGCCGGGGATGCTGGCGCTGGCCCCCGTGCCCGTGGCGGCCGAGGGCGAAAGCCTCCGCGGTGTTCCTTACCTGACCAACCGGGCGCGGAGCGGCGACACCGATCCGCGCCGGCTCTACGGCGATGAGCGCGGGACCTTCGAGGCGGGGTTCTGCGACATCTCAGAGCGGCGGCTCGACCTGCTTGCGCCGGTGGCCGAGGCCGCGCCTTTCCATGTGCCCGAAGAGATCCTCCGGATCGGCGACGTGCGGCCGAGACCGCTCGACCAGGTGCTGGACGCGCTGGAGAAAAGCACGGACGGTGCCGCGCCGCTGATGTACACGCACGGCTTCTACATCGACTTCGAAAAAGGCTGCCGCCGCGCCACGGTGCTGCAGGAAAGCGCCGGTCAGAAGGGGCGGATGCTGTGGTTCAGCTGGCCTTCGGACGGGAGCCTGTTCAACTATACCCATGACGAGGCGGATCTTTACTGGAGCGTGCTCGACCTGTCCGAGGCGATCATCACCATGGCTGACCGGTTCGGACCGGGGCGGGTGAACCTTGCCGGGCATTCTCTGGGCGGGCGCGGGATGGTGCTGGCGATCCATGATGTCGCGGCGCAGCGGCCCTATGCCCGGCTGGGCGATGTCGTCCTGCTTGCGCCGGACATGGATTTCGACGTGTTCGAGCGTCTTTTGCCATGCATCCGGCCCATCGTGCGCGGCATCACGGTCTATGTGGCCGATGCAGACCGGCCGCTGGCGCTGTCGGAACAGGTGCACGGTTATCCGCGTCTGGGCCAGAGCGGCAACGACGTCGCGCGGCTGGACGGCGTCGAGGTGATCGACCTGAGCGATCTGCAGGTGCGCAGCCCGACGGGCCACCTGTACCACGTCTATAACGGCGAGGTGGGGGCAGACATGGACCAGTTGCTCAACGGCGGCCTGCGCGCGACGGACCGGCGCAACATGAGGCAGGTCGGCCCGAACCTCTGGCGGTTGCAGCCGGGGGGATAGGTCAGGGGGTGAGGACCCAGCGCCCGTCGGACAGGCAGCGGCGCGAGGCGACCGTCTGCAGCGCCTTGCGGTCATTGGCGCGGAAGCGGTAATCGACGCCGACGCAGTTTCCCTGCACCGATGTCACCTCGATCATGCCATGGGCGCCGGTTGCGGGGTTCGACCAGATCGTGTCGTCGCCCGCCTGTGCGCGGCCGCCCACGTAAAGCGTGCTGCCTGCCTGCACCATGACGTTGATGTCTTCCTGCGTGAGGCCCGTGCGGGCAAGCTGCTGCACGACCGCGTTGGCCTGCGCCTGCACCGCCGGGGCCAGCGCCAGTGCCAGAATGAGGAGTGTCCTGCGCATCCGCGACGTTCCTTTGCTTTGTCAAAATGTCGGGGCACCCTGCCACCGTTCCGGGGCAGTTTCAAATGCTTGTGCCACGCCGCCGGGCAAAGGCGGTTGACCGGCGCGTTCAATCGGGAAATGATATCGTAAATTGCCGTTTCGTTCGGGATATCAGATCATGCTCGACAAGCTCGAAATGTTCATCGCCGTGGCGAAAGAGGGCCACTTCGGCCGCGCGGCGACGAGCCTCGGCATAACCCAGCCGACGCTGTCGACCGGCATAAAGCAGCTCGAGGATCAGTTGGGCGTGCAGCTGATCTTCCGGGGATCGCGCTATGGCGGGCTGACGCCTGAAGGGCAGACCGCGCTGGTCTGGGCGCGCCGGATCGTGGGCGATGCGCGGCAGTTGCGCGAAGAGATGCGCTTCAAGCGCGAGGGCCTGTCGGGTCAGTTGCGCCTTGCGGTCATTCCCACTGCGCTGACCTGGGCGGCGCGGCTCGCGGCCGATTTCGGGGCGCGCCATCCCAACGTGCATTTCACCATCCTGTCGCGCACCTCGGTCGAGATCCTGTCGATGCTCGACAATCTCGAGGTGGATGCGGGGATTTCCTATCTCGACAACGAACCGATGGGGCGGGTGAGCACCGAGCCGCTTTACGAGGAACGCTACATGCTGGTCTGCCCCGCCGCGTCGCCCTTCGCGGGCCGTGCGCAGGTGGGCTGGGAGGAATTGCGCGACGAACGGCTGTGCCTTCTGACGCCCGACATGCAGAACCGGCGCATCATCAACCGCAATTTCGCCGCGGTGGATGCTGCCCCTGAAACCTGGATCGAATCGAATTCCATCATCGTTCTGGTCGCGATGGTCGAACGCGGCGATTACCTGACCGTGTTGCCCGAGGACATCGCGCGGTTCCTCACGCGGGGCACGACGCTGGCGCTGGTGCCGCTGGCGGGGGCGGGGCACAGCCATGTGGTGGGGCTGGTGGCACCACACCGCGAACCGCATACGCCTGTCTTGGAGGCGCTGATGCGCGGCGTGCGGCGGATGGCGAAAGCGGCTTGATCGGAAATCCCTATCGCTTCACGGAAAGGCGATATTGAAACCCGAATGATCGGGTGTCAGCCTGCAGCTGCCCGCGCGCACTTATAAGGCCAGCCATGCAGTCACACGCGTCCCCCCTGTCGGCAGACGAAATCGGGGCCATCATTTCGGCGCATGTCGCGCTGGAAGGCCCGCTCCTGCCCATCCTTCACGCGCTGCAGGACGCCTGCGGGCACATCCCTACGTATGCACGCCCGCTGATCTGCGAGGCGCTGAACTTCACGGCGGCGGAGCTGCACGGGGTCATCAGTTTCTACCACGATTTTCGTGAGGCCCCCGCCGGGCGGCATGTGCTCAAGATCTGCCGGGCCGAGGCCTGCCAGTCCATGGGCGGCACTGAGACGGCCGAGGCGCTGCTCAAACGGCTGGGGATCGGCTGGCACGGTACGACGGCCAACGGCGCGGTGACGGTGGAACCGGTCTATTGCCTCGGGCTCTGCGCCTGCGCGCCCGCCGCGATGATCGGGGACAAGGTTCTGGGCCGGGTCGATGCGGCAAAGCTCGACCGCGTGGTGGCGGAGGTGTCGGCATGAAGATCTATGTGCCGATGGACAGCGCCGCCAAGGCGCTGGGGGCGGAAGACGTTGTCGCGGCGCTGCGCGCGGCGGCCCCGGGGGCCGAGATCGTGCGCACCGGATCGCGCGGGATGATCTGGCTCGAACCGCTGGTCGAGGTGGAACGCGACGGGGTGCGCCACGGCTATGGCCCCGCCACACCGGAAGACGCCGCCGCCATCGTGGCGGGCGACAGCGACAAGGCGCTTGGGCCGGTGGACGAGCTTGACTGGATGAAGCGGCAGACGCGGCTGACCTTTGCCCGCGTCGGCGTGATCGACCCGCTGTCGCTGGCCGATTACGAGGCGCATGGCGGGCTGGCCGGTCTGCGCCGGGCGCTGGGGATGACCGGGCAGGAGATCGTGGACGAGGTGAAGACCTCGGGCCTGCGGGGCCGGGGCGGCGCGGGCTTTCCCACCGGCATCAAGTGGCAGACGGTGCATGATGCGGCGGGCGCGCAGAAATACATCGTCTGCAACGCCGATGAAGGCGACAGCGGCACATTCGCCGACCGCATGATCATGGAGGGCGATCCCTTCACGCTGATCGAAGGCATGGCGATCGCGGGGATCGGTGTCGGCGCGACGAAGGGCTATGTCTATCTGCGGTCGGAGTATCCCGACGCCATCGCGGTG
>CAZNMV010000145.1:0-5748 GCA_964573835.1 uncultured Aestuariivita sp.
AGCCTCGGTCCCCTTGCGGTGCATGCGGGGATAGAAGGCCAGCATCATCCAGTCGCCGATCCCGGGCCGCATCATCGCGCGGCGCTGGGCCGACAGGTTGATGCCGGTCAGCCCGGCGGGCGCGATCAGGATCAGGTCGCGCATGCGCCGGGTGTTGTCGGCGGCCCAGGCGGTGGCGATGGCGCCGCCCATGGAATAGCAGATCAGCGTCAGGTCGCCGTCAAGCTTTTCATGCGCAAGAAGATCGTCCAGCTGGCGCAGGAAGAAGGCGCGGTCCTGCGCGCCGGGGACCGCGTCGGAATAGCCGCGCCCGTACAGATCATAGACCAGCACCCGGAAGCCAAGTTTTCCCAGCCCCTGCGCCAGTCCCTCCCAGACGAAGGACGGCGTCGTCAGCCCGTGAACGCAGACCGCGACCGGCCCGCGCGCCGCCCCCAGCCAGCGGTAATGCGTGACGCCCTGCGACAGCTGCGCGAACTGCCCCGGCGCGGCGCGCTGCGCGGCGCTGTCCATCGGTCTGCGCCGCCATTCGATCAGGAAGGGCCAGACGGCGACCAGCGCCATGATCCCAAGCAGCGCGGCAAGGATCGCCATCATCGCGCCGCGCGCCATTTCGACAGGATGTAGGCCCCGGTCATCAGGTCGAGATGCGCGCCTCCGCCGTTCTTGAAGAAGGTGATGTCGTCCGGCCCCCCGCGCACGAAGCCGCCCAGATCGTAGAAATCGGCGCGGATGTCGTCGCGGGTGATGACGCCGGCCTGAAGCGGCGTCTCGATCTCGCCGATATGGCCGATGGTGGTGGCGAAGCTGTCAACATGGACCTGCGCACGGGCGATGGCGGTGTCGTCGGCCTCGCGCATGTCGGGGCGGTAGGCGCCGATGAGGTTCAGGTGCTGGCCCGGGCGCAGCCAGTCGCCCCTGATCACCGGGTCCGACGACATCGTGGCGGTGAGGATGATGTCAGCCTCGCCCACCGCCGTTTCCAGATCATGCGCGACTCCGGTGCCGAGGTATTGCCCGGCAAGTGCTTGCGCCTTGTCGGGCGACCGGTTCCAGACCCGGATGCGCGCGCCCGGAAAGCCCGCGCCGAACGCCTCGATGAGCGAGGCGCCCACCGCGCCCGCGCCCACGATCAGGATGTTCCGCGCCCCTTCCGGGGCCAGCCGCAGCGCGGCCAGAAGGCTGTCGCCTGCGGTCTTCCACTTGGTGACCAGATGGAAGTCGATCAGCGCCTCGGGCGTGCCGTCACGGTCGGAATACAGGCAGACCGCCCCGTTCACCATGGGCGCGCCCTGTGCGGGGTTGCCGGGAAAGACGGTCGCCGTCTTCACCGCCATGCCCAGCCCGTCGATCCAGGCGGCGCGGGACAGAAGCGTATCCTTCCCACGGTAAAGGAAGGTGTCACCGATCTCGGCCCGGGGCAGGCGGTGGCCTGCGGCCAGCGCCTCGGTCAGGCCGATCCAGTCGATCAGCGCCTCGCCTTCGTCGAAGCCGATGAATGGGATGCTCATGTCGCCTCTGCCCTGCTCAGAAGGCCTTCCGCCACCAGCCGGTCGGCCCAGCCCTGCGGACCGTCGAACAGATGTCCGCGCCAGCCGCGCGCCTCAGCCTGCGCGATGTTGTCGGCACGGTCGTCGGCGAAGATCAGGCGGTCGGGCGGGATGCCGCAATCTTCTTCCACCATCTGGTAGATGCGCGGGTCGGGCTTGATCACGCCCATATGCCCCGAGACATAATGCCGGTCGAAATCCTTCAGAAAGGCATAATACCCGCTGGCGAATTCGAAGCTGCCGATGCCGAAGTTGGTCAGGCAGTAAACGGGCACGCCCTTGCCCTGCAGCGCCTGCATCAGGCGCAGCGAATGGTCGATCACGGGCGAGGCGAGTTCCAGCCAGTGATCGTGCCACATGCGGATCTCGGCGCGCCACTCGGGGTAGGCTTCGGCGGTGGCATAGATCGTCTCGGTGAAGGGATGGCCCAGATCGACCTTGTCGTTCATCGTGTGCAGGTCGACTTCGGCGAACAGCCGTCTGCGCCGGTCCTCTCCGATCACGCGGTCATAGAAGCGTTCGGGTTGCCATTCGATCAGCACGTTGCCGATGTCGAAGATCACCGCCTCGGGGGTCGTCATGCCTGTGGTCCTGCCTTGATCGCCGCGCGCACCTCGCGTTCGAGCGATTCCAGAAAACGGGAGCGGTCGGCCTTTGTAAAGCCACGTCCGCCGCCGCCCGCGCCCAAGGGGTTCGCCGCCCTGATATCCGCCATCAGATCGCGCATGGCGAGCTGTGCGCCGATATTGGCGGCGGTGAAGGCTTCGCCGTTATGGCGCAGGACCCGCGCGCCGGTGGCGACGCAGCGCGCGGCCAGCGGTACGTCGCCAGTGATCACCACATCGCCCGGGCCGCAGCGGTCGGCGATCCAGCGGTCGGCCTCGTCCGCGCCGGACGCCACGATCACCGTTTCCACCAGCGGGTTGGCCGAGGGGCGGATGCCTCCGTTCGACACGATGACCAGGGCCAGGTGATGGCGGGTTGCGACGCGTTCGGCCTCGTCGCGCACGGGGCAGGCATCTGCGTCCACATAGATCCGTGTCATGCCCGCAGCGCATCCGCGTGGAAGGCGACATGGTCGCCCATGAAGGTCGAGACGAAGAAATAGCTGTGGTCATACCCCTTCTGCAGCCGGATCGTCGCGGGTTGACGGCGTTCCGCAATGGCCTCTGCCAGCGCCTCGGTGCGCAGGTGGTCGCCGAACTGGTCGGCGGTTCCGGTGTCGACCAAAAGCGGCGCATCGAGGCCCCGCGCCCGCATCATCAGCGTCGCGTCATGGGCCGCCCATGTGGCCTCGTCCGCGCCCAGATAGGCATTCAGCTGCTTGCGGCCCCAATCGGCGGCGGTCGGGTTGCAGATCGGCGCGAAGGCCGAAACCGACCGGTATTGCCCCGGCAGCCCCATCGCCAGCGTCAGCGCGCCATGCCCGCCCATGGAATGCCCCGTGATCGCCTGCCGTCCGGCGTCGATTGGGAAACCGGCGGTCAGGATGCGCGGCAGTTCGGTGGCAACGTAATCCCACATGCGGAAATGCGGGGCCCAAGGCGATTGCGTCGCGTTCACGTAGAAGCCCGCACCCTGTCCCAGATCATAGGCTGCATCATCCGCCACGCCCTGCCCGCGCGGCGAGGTGTCGGGGAAGACGACCGCGATGCCGTGGCGCGCCGCATGCGCCTGCGCGCCCGCCTTCACCATGGCGTTTTCATGCGTGCAGGTCAGGCCCGACAGATACCACAGCACCGGCACCGGCCCGTCCTGCGCCTGCGGCGGCAGGAACAGACCGAAAGTCATGTCGCAGGCGCAGGCGTCGGACGCATGGGTATAGACCCCCTGCACCCCGCCGAAGCATCTGTTTTCGGAAATCGTCTTCATCTGTCCCTCCGTTCGCCGGGACAAGGCTTAGCAGGGTGGGCCTTAAGGGGAAACCAGCGCGATGGCCGCCGACACCGTGAAGATCGATGCCGCCGTCGACAGCAAGATCGCGGCCGAAGCGCGCTGCGGCGCGATGCCGTAATGCTGGGCAAGGATATAGACATTGCCCGCCACCGGCAGGGCGGCGGCTGCGACGACCACGGCGGCGTTGAACGGGTCGATGGGGAACAGCCAGATGACTCCGATGGCCACCAGAGCCGGATGCAGCACCAGCTTGGCAAAGGACAGCCACGCCGCCACCTCCACCCGTTCCGCAGATTTGGAGGCGAGCGAGGCGCCGATGGCGAACAGGGCACCGGGCGTCGCCGCAGCCCCGAGGATGGTGAGGAAATTGTTCATCGGTCCCGGCATCGGGATCTGCAGCGCCGACCAGGTCAGCCCCAGCACGATGGCCACGATCATCGGGTTCCTCAGCAGCCCCATGCCCAGCGCCCGCAGGACAAACAACCGCATCCGCCCCTCGCGCGCTCCGGTGACGAGGATGACGATAAGGCTCGAGAACACGATGAGATCGACGGCAAGAACCAGCATGACCGGCCCGATCGCCGCCTCGCCGAAGATAAGCGCGAGCATCGGCAGGCCAAGGAAGCCCACGTTCCCGATGGCGGCGCATTGCGCCTCGACGGCCGTTTCCTCGACCTTCAGGCCGCGCAGGAAGCCCACCATGGTCGCGATGCCATAGACGAAGGCCGTGCCCCAGAGATAGCCTGCGATCAGACGGCCGTCGAAGACCTCGGCCAGCGACAGGTTGGCCGAGAACCGGAACAGCATCGCCGAGAGCGCGAAGTAGAAGACGAACTTGGTCAGGTAGGCCGTGGCTTCTTCGGAGAAGAAGCGCGTGCGCCCGGCCCAGTAACCCAGCCCGATGATCGCGAAGAAAGGCAGTGTGCGCAGAAAAATATCGACCATGGCATGGGGTTAGCCTGCCCCGGGCTGCGCCGCAAGCGCGCCCGTGCATCACATTCGAAATCGACATATAGGTCGAAAACCGGACAGACGCGGACCCCTATGTCCTGACACTGGTCCGACGTCTCTGCCTTGGGAAGGCCGTCATGCTGAAACCCAAACTGCTGACCACGCTGCCCGGCTATACGCGCACCGCCTTTGCTGCCGATCTCTTCGCGGGGATCACCGTGGCGATGGTGGCGCTGCCGCTCAGCCTTGCCATCGCCATCGCCTCGGGGGCCGATCCGGGCACGGGGATCATCACCGCCATCGTGGCGGGGTTCCTGATCTCGGCTCTGGGCGGCAGCCGGGTGCAGATCGGCGGACCGACAGGGGCCTTCATCGTCGTCGTTTATGGCGTGATCGCCGAACATGGCTTCGACGGGCTGGTGCTGGCCACGCTCATGGCGGGCTGCATCCTGGTCGTCGCGGGCTGGTTCCGGGCGGGCAACCTGATCCGTCTGGTGCCCGAACCGGTCATCACCGGCTTCACCATCGGGATCGGGATCATCATCGCCACCAGCCAGCTGGCCGATCTCCTCGGCCTGACGGTCGAGGGGATGCCTGCCGAATTCCTCGGCAAGATCGCCGCGATCTGGGAGGCGCGCGGCGGGATATCCTGGATCAGTCTGGGCGTGGGCGTGGCGACGCTGGTGCTGATCATTCTGCTGCGGCGGGCGTTCCCGCGCCTGCCGGGCCTCATCGTGGCAGTGGCGGCGGGCTCGGCCCTCGTGGGGCTGGCAGGGCTCGATGTCGATACGGTCGGCGCGCGCTTCGGCGCGCTGCCCGACCGCCTGCCAATGCCCGTCCTGCCGGACATCACGCTGGCACGGCTTGCCGAACTCCTGCCTTCGGCGCTGGTGATCGCGTTTCTCGCCGGGGTGGAATCGCTTTTGTCGGCCATGGTGGCCGACCGGATGATCGCGGGCCGCTACCGCCCCAATGCGGAAATCCTGGCCCAGGGCGTGGCCAATATCGGATCGGCGCTGTTCGGCGGGCTGCCCGCCACGGGGGCCATCGCGCGCACCGTGACGAACGTGCGCGCGGGCGGGCGCACGCCGGTCGCGGGCATGATCCATGCCGTCGTGATCCTGATCGTGATGATGCTTTTCGCGCCGCTGGCGGGCTATCTGGCGATGCCTGCCCTGGCCGCGCTTCTCATCCTGACCGCCTGGAACATGAGCGAGCCGGACAAGTGGCGCGCCCATCTGACGCAAGGCCGCCTGTCGGACCGGGTGCTTTTGCTGCTGACGCTGGTGCTGACCGTTCTTGCCGATCTGACCGTGGCGATCGGGGTGGGCGTTGCGCTCGGCCTCGCGCT
>CAZNMV010000145.1:5758-7848 GCA_964573835.1 uncultured Aestuariivita sp.
GACTGGACGCCGCCCGACCGCTGAGACCGACCGCTGAGCCCGACCGCTGAGACCGGCCGCTAGCCCGACCCGATCAGGATGCCTGCCGCCAGCACAAGCGCACCGCCCAGCACGACCTGGAAGGCGGCGCGGAAGAAGGGCGTCTCCATGTACCGGTTCTGGATCCAGGCGATGGCCCACAATTCGACGAAAACGACGGCGATGGCGATGGCCGTCGCGGTCCAGAAATCCGCGATGAGATAGGGCAGCGCATGGCCAAGGCCGCCCACGGTCGTCATCACGCCCGACGATATCCCGCGCTTCATCGGCGATCCGCGCCCCGACAACTGACCGTCATCCGATGCGGCCTCGGTAAAGCCCATGGAGATCCCCGCGCCGACCGACGCCGCGACGCCGACAAGGAACGTCGTCCAGCTGTCCTGCGTGGCGAAGGCGGTGGCGAAGATCGGCGCCAGCGTCGACACCGACCCGTCCATCAGCCCGGCCAGTCCGGGCTGCACCCAGGTCAGCACGAACTGGCGGCGTGACTGCGCCGCCTCGGACGCCCGCGCGTCGTCGTCGAGGTGGCGGTCTTCAAGCCGGGTGGCAGTGCGCTGGTGCCCGGCCTCGGCCGCGGCCAGATCGCCCAGAAGCTTGCGCGTGTCGGCATCGGATGTGCGCTGCGCGGCAGAGAGATAGAAGCGCTCTGCCTCGCGCTCCATCGCCTCGGCCTCTTCGCGGATACGCTCGATCCCGAGGTTTTCCACCAGCCAGACCGGGCGGCGGTGGTAGTAGCCCGCGACATGTTCGCGCCGCAGCAGCGGGATCGTGTCCCCGAACCGCGCGCGGTGCAGCGCTATCAGGCGGCCGCGGTGCTGATCCTCTTCGGCCGCCATGCCGTCGAACAGCGCGGCCGTGGCGGGAAAATCGGTGCGCAGCATCCCGGCGTAAGAGCGGTAGATGCGGGCGTCGTCCTCTTCGGACGAGATGGCGAGAGCGATGATTTCCTGATCGCTCAGGTCGTCGAAGCGTTTGCGTTGGGTCAGAAAGCGCATGGCGTCCATACATTAGAATTATTCTAATTCAAATCTAGCACATCACCGGGCGTCTGCAACCACCGCGATGCGCGTTGAAACTGAACGGACCGGTTCATATATTGATCACAGGCGTGTCCGCGGACGCACCCAAGGGAGAGGGCCCAGATGGCGCAAGCCGCGACAATCCTGCGCACCGGGCGCAAGTTCGATCAGGTGCTGGACGGCGCGCGCGAGGTGTTCCTTGCCTCGGGGTTCGAAGGGGCCAGCGTCGATGACATCGCCCGCGCGGCGGGCGTGTCCAAGGCGACGCTTTACAGCTATTTCCCCGACAAGCGGCTTCTGTTCATGGAGGTGGCGCGGCTCGAATGCCAGCGGCAGGCCGAAGCCTCGCTCCAGACGATCGACACCACTGCGCCCCCGCGCGAGGTGCTGAAGATGGCCGCCGCGCGGATGCTCGATTTCATGCTGTCGGATTTCGGCCAGCGCGTCTTCCGCATCTGCGTCGCCGAGGCCGACCGCTTTCCCGATCTGGGCCGCCAGTTCTATGAAACCGGCCCGAAGATGGTGCGCGAACGCATCAAGGACTATCTGCGCGATGCCGCCGCGCGGGGCGAGGTGCGGATCGACGACTATGACCTTGCCGCCGACCAGTTCGCCGAATTGTGCAAGGCCGATCTGTTCCCGCGCTGGGTCTTCAACATCGACCCCCATTTCACGCCCGCGGAAATCGACCGCGTGATCGACGGCGCGGTCGAGACGTTCATGGCGCGCTACGGGGTCTGACCCTATGCACTTCGAGCTCGACACTCGGCTATGATCCTGTCCCGATAACGGTATATGGACGCCGGCAACCCTTTGGACAAATTCAGGACGGGTTCTGAATATGCGGCATCGATCGCTCGTCTCGCAATAGACAGTTCATTCTCTGTAATCTTTCCGCCAGGTGGAAATCTTTGCACAATATCGGTGAAAAATTCCTGTGTATGACCGGATAGACGTGCGTCTGCTGCAGCCAGAGCATAATAGCCTTCGGTTGCACAGTCGTCACCTTTGGAATGGGGAGAAGCGCACGCG
>CAZNMV010000146.1:0-7808 GCA_964573835.1 uncultured Aestuariivita sp.
GGCTGCCGCCGCGCAGGAGATTCTGTCGCGTCTGCGCGGGGCCTGAGCGCGCCAAACCGGGTTGACCCGCCCCGCGATTCCCCATAAAGCACGCTCCACGAGTTTCCGGGCGCAGCCGTTGGCCGCGCCCTTGCACATTTGGCCGCGTCGGCGCGGACCATCAGACGAAGGACAAACCTCATGTCGCGCGTTTGCGAACTGACCGGAAAAGGCCCGATGAGCGGCCACAATGTCAGCCATGCCAACAACAAGACCAAGCGCCGGTTCCTGCCGAACCTGAACGTCGTGACGCTCCAGTCGGAAACGCTGGGCCGGTCGTTCAAGCTGCGCATCTCGGCGCATGCGCTGCGCAGCGTCGATCACCGCGGCGGACTGGACGCGTTCCTGGCCAAGGCCAAGGACGACGAACTGTCGGCCAACGCGCTGAAGATCAAGAAGGACATCGCGAAGGCCGCCACCGCCGTCGCGTAACCCTTTCCCCGAACACGGGATTCCGATGACCCCGCGCCGCATGGCGCGGGGTTTTTCATGTCGCGCCTGCGACGTCGCACCACTTGCGTGCCGAAGTCCCAACGTCCATATCGCCCGCATGATCCGCCTGATGCGTTTCCTTCTTTCGGCCTGTCTGGCGCTGTCGCTGTCCATAGCGGGGCAGGCGGTCGCCGCGTCGAAAGGGACGAACCCGGTCACGGGGGTCATGACGCTGTGCATCGGGCAGGGTGTCGTGGTCGTCTTCACGGACGAAAACGGCCAGCCCGTATCGACGCCGCATCTGTGTCCCGATTGCGCCCTGGCGCTGCTGGCGGGGCTTGCCCCCCCTGATGCGTCACTGGCGATTCCCTCGGCCGGATGCCGCGTGGCGACGGCCGCAGCGGGGGCGCAGACGGTGGGGCAGACCGCGCCCGCCTTCGTTCTGCCCCGGGGTCCTCCGGTTGCGGGCTGACACCGCAGACCGAAACCCGATCAACAGATACCGAAGGAAACTCGCATGTCTTTCAGGACACTCCTCGCGGCGACCGCCGCCACCGCCCTTTTCGCCGGGGCCGCCATGGCCGACATCATGGTCAAGGACCCCTATGCCCGCGTCTCGACCGCCAATGCGGTCAGCGGTGCGGCCTTCATGGGCCTCATGAACACCGGCACCGAAGATGACCGCCTGATCGCGGCCCGGTCGGACGTGGCCGAACGGGTGGAACTGCACACCCACCTGCAGGACGCCAATGGCGTCATGCGCATGGTCCAGGTCAAGGACGGGATCGCCGTGCCCGCCGGTGGCATGGCGATGCTGGCACGCGGCGGCGACCACGTGATGTTCATGGGGCTGAAGCAGTCGCTGGCCCATGGCGACACGGTCGATGTCACGCTGGTCTTCGAGAAGGCCGGCGAGGTCGCGGTGACCATTCCCGTCGATCTCGAACGCAAGCCTGAAGGCGGCCATGGCCACGGGCATTCGCACGGCCAGGTGAAGTCGGGGGGCTGAGCGCCCTTGTCCCGCGCGGGGTCAGCCTGCGCGGGACAGCACTTCGTCGACCCAAAGGGGCACGACGCGCGTCGCCGGGCCGAACCTGGTCTCTGTGAAATCCGACACCACCGCCGAGGGTTCGAGGTTCAACTCGACCGTATGCGCCCCGGCGAAGGCGGCCTCCTGCACGAAGGCAGCAGCCGGATAGACCTGCCCCGACGTGCCGATCGCCGCAAACAGATCGGCCCCCGCCAGATGGGCCATGATCTCGTCCATCCGGTAGGGGATTTCCCCGAACCAGACCACATCGGGCCGCGCCTCGGGCGCGGCGCAGGCAGGGCAGGGATGACCGGGCGCCATCTCGTCTGGCGCGGCCCAGCGGTGGCCGCAGGCGGCGCAGAGCGCGCCCGCCAGTTCCCCGTGCATGTGGATGACGCGGGCCGCGCCACCCGCCTCGTGCAGGGCGTCGACGTTCTGGGTGACGATCACCACCTCGCCCGGCCAGTCGCGCTGCAGCCGTCCCAGCGCCTGATGCGCGGCATTGGGCCGGGCTGCGGCGGCCTGCACACGGCGCGCATTGTAGAAGCGGTGCACCAGCCCCGGATCGCGGGCAAAGCCTTCGGGCGTGGCGACATCCTCGATCCGGTGCTGCTGCCAGAGGCCGCCCGCATCGCGGAAGGTGCCAAGCCCGCTTTCCGCCGACAGCCCCGCCCCCGTCAGGATCACGATCTTTTCCATTCCGCCCCCATGCGTTAGCTCTGCGCCCCGAAAGGGGCCGCCATGACCATTCGTATCCTTTGTGTCTGTCTGGGCAATATCTGCCGCTCACCCGCCGCCGAAGGCGCGCTGCGCGCGCTTCTGCCCGATGCCGTCATCGACAGCGCCGGCACGTCGGACTGGCACCGGGGCGAGCCACCCTATCCCCCCATGCAAGACGCCGCCCGCGCGCGCGGCATCGACATCTCGGGCCTCCGCGCCCGGCAGGTGACAGCGGCGGATTTCGGGCGGTTCGACCTGATCCTCTGCATGGACGGGCAGAACCTGACCCGGGTCGAGGCGCTGCGCCCCGAAGGCGCGGCAACGCCGGTGCGCCTGTTCACGGACTTTGCGCCCGACGCGGGCGCCGATCATGTCCCCGACCCGTACTATACCCGCGATTTCGACGGCGCGCTCGACCTGATCGGGGCCTGCGCCGCAGGTGTTGCCGCCGGTCTGCGACCAACGCAAGACGCGCCCTGATTCCGATTTTCGAAATCGGCGGATTTCTCTTCCGGAAGATCAAGGGCGGGCCTTGCGCGCCGCCCCGTGGCCGGGGGAAGCAGAGGGCCTATGACACCTGCCGCCCCGATCATGTGCCCGGTCCTACTCCTCGATCACCCGCAACTGCCCGCCCAGCCAGGGCAGCCGCGTCAGCGCGGGGTCGATCATATGCGCCTGCACCAGCCGTCGCATGGTCTGGGCCACATCGCGTGGCACCCGGTCGGCCCAGTCCGACGCGGCAAAAAGCGAGATGGTGCGCGCGAAGGCGGCAAAGGGCAGGGCATGGGCGACGATGTCGTCATGAAACCGCGCCGCCCGCATGTAGCCCAAGGGCGTGGTGATCGCCCAGCCGATCCGCCGCGCCACCATCGCCATGAGCGCCAGATGGCTGCCCACCTCGAAGCGTTCGTCGAAAACCAGTTTCTGGCGCGCCAGATGCGCCTCGATCTGGCGGCCGATCAGCTGCTGCCGTTCATAGCGCAGGAGCGGCATGGTGCGAAGCGAGGCAACCACATTGCCGGCATCAAGCTCGAACCCCTTGGGTGTCACGAGGATGAAGGGGTCGCGCACCAGCGGGTATTCCACGATCCCGTCGCGCATCTGCCCGGTGGTGGCGGCGATCGCGATATGCAACTTGCGGTCGACCATGGCCTGGCTGATCTCGTGGCTGGGCGCGGTGATCAGCTTGAAGCGCGCGCGCGTCAGGCTGTCGGCGAGGATCGTGACCAGACGCGGCGTCAGGTCGTTGTCGAAATCGTCGATCAGCCCGATGGACAGCGTGCTGAGATGCGTGAGGTCCATCACCGTCAGTTCGCTTTGCGCCAGCCGCAACTCGGTCAGCACCCGTTCGGTGCGCGCAAGGAAACTGCGCCCCGCCGCCGTCAGCGTCATGGGCCGCTTGCCGTGATCGACCAGATCGACCCCCAGCGCGGTTTCGAGATTGCGGATCTGCTGGCTTACCGCCGGCTGCGACAGGCCTGTCATCTCGGAGGCCTGCGCCACCGATCCGCTTGCCGCCAGCGCCTCGAACACTTCCAGCCCGCGCAGCGTCACACCTTTCATCACCATGGCCGGGCCTTTCGCAGTTTCACGATTTGTGAAACTGCGCTCCCGGCCCGTCAAGCCCCCGACCGGGGAAGAAGGTCGCCATGTCAGCCGAACTGATGAAATCCGCGCCGGGCCTGCCGGCCGAACCTCTGGGCGACGCCTCCGCGGTGGTGGGCGAGATGCTTGCGCGCATCCGCGCCGGTGGGGTCGATGCCGTCACCGAGTATGCACGCCGCCTCGACGGCTGGTCGGGCGACATCGTCGTCCCCGAAGACACGATCGCCGAGGCCTGCGCCCGGGTGCCCGCCGATCTGAAGGCGCATATCGGCTATGCCCATGACAACATCCGCCGCTTTGCCGAGGCCCAGCGCGCCAGCATCCGCGACTTCCGCATCGAACTGCGGCCCGGACTGGTGGCGGGACAGCGGGCGATCCCTCTCGACACCGCGGGCTGCTATGTGCCGGGGGGGCGCTATGCGCATATCGCCTCGGCGCTGATGACGATCACGACGGCGCGGGCGGCGGCGGTGCCCCATGTCATCGCCTGTTCGCCGCCGAAACCCGGGCAGGGCATTCCCGACGCGATCCTCTATGCGATGCATCTGGCCGGGGCGGGCCGAATCCTCGCGCTGGGCGGGGTGCAGGCGGTGGCCGCCATGGCCTTCGGTCATTTCGGGGGGCCGCCTGCCGATATCCTCGTCGGTCCCGGCAATGCCTTCGTGGCGGAAGCCAAACGCCAGCTTTTCGGCCCGGTCGGCATCGACATGGTGGCGGGCCCCACCGACAGCCTGATCCTTGCCGACGCCACCGCCGATCCCCTCACCGTGGCCTGGGATCTCGTGGGTCAGGCCGAACACGGGCCGACGAGCCCCGTCTGGCTGGCCACCACCGACCGCGCGCTGGCGGCGGAAGTGCTGCGCCTCATTCCCCTGTGCATCAATGATCTGCCCGAACCGAACGGATCCTCCGCGCGCGCGGCCTGGGACCGGCTGGGCGAGATCATCCTGTGCGACACGCGCGAAGACATGGCCCGCACCGCCGACACCTATGCGCCCGAACATCTGCATGTGCAGGCCGAAGACCTCCCCTGGTGGCGCGACCGGCTGCGCGCCTATGGCTCGCTCTTTCTGGGGGCGTCGACGACAGTCGCCTTCGGCGACAAGGCATCGGGGCCGAACCATGTCCTGCCCACGTCGGGGGCGGCGCGCTATACCGGGGGGCTGTCGGTGCACAAGTTCCTCAAGACCGTCACCTGGCAGGAGGTCGCGCCCGAGGCGCTGCCCGATCTTGCCGCCGCCACCGCCTGCATCTCGCGGTTCGAGGGGATGGAGGGCCATGCCCGCACCGCCGACATCCGACTTGCCAAATTGTCGCCAGCCGCGATGCTGACAACACATCATGAAGGATAGACCATGAACCTCGCCCGTTTTCCCCGCATCCGCCTGGCCCACCTGCCGACACCGCTCGAACCGCTGCCGCGGCTGAGCGCGCTTCTGGGCGGGCCCGAAATCTGGATCAAGCGTGACGATTGCACGGGTCTGTCCACCGGCGGCAACAAGACGCGCAAGCTCGAATTCCTGATGGCCGAGGCGGTGGAGCAGGGCGCCGACATCGTGCTGACGCAAGGGGCGACCCAGTCGAACCATGCCCGCCAGACGGCTGCGGCGGCGGCTAAACTGGGTATGGACTGTCACATCCTTCTGGAAGACCGCACCGGCTACAACCACGAGAATTACCGCTACAACGGCAACGTGCTGCTCGATGTCCTGCACGGGGCAAGCATCGAACACCGCGGCGCGGGGCTCGACATGAATGCCGAGATGGAGGCGGTGGCAGACCGCATGCGCGCCGAGGGCCGCCGCGCCTATACCATTCCCGGCGGCGGATCGAACGCCACCGGGGCGCTGGGCTATGTCAATTGCGCCCTCGAAATGCTGGGGCAGTTCGTCGACATGGGGCTGGCCGTCGATCACATCGTCCACGCCACCGGCAGCGCAGGCACGCAGGCGGGGCTGATCACCGGGCTGAAGGCAATGAACGCAGGCATTCCGCTTCTGGGCATCGGCGTGCGAGCGCCGAAAGCGAAGCAGGAGGAAAACGTCTTCAACCTCGCCGTGAAGACCGCCGAAAAGCTGGGCTGCCCCGGTGTGGTCGACCGCGACGACGTGGTCGCCAATACCGATTATGTCGGCCCCGGCTACGGCATGCCCGCGAAAGACACGCTTGAGGCGATCGATCTCTTTGCCCGGACCGAAGCGATCCTTCTCGACCCGGTCTATTCGGCCAAGGGGGCCGCGGGCCTGATCGACCTGATCCGCAAGGGCCATTTCCGCAAAGGTGAACGCGTGGTCTTTCTGCACACCGGTGGCGCCATCGGCCTCACGGGCTATACGCATGAATTCGATGTGGCCTCAAAAGCCTGAGGGGAGAATGCGTCTTCCTCTCGCCCCAAATATCCCCGCCGGAGGCATCGCGCGCAGCGCGATCCTGCAACGATGAAACCCGTTGGCATCCTTGGGGGCATGGGCCCCGAGGCCACGATCCTTCTGATGCAGAAGGTGCTCGCCGCCGTGCCCGCCCGCGATGATGCCGACCATATTCCGCTCATCGTGCACCAGAACCCGCGTGTGCCCAGCCGCATCGCGGCGCTGATCGAGTGCACCGGCGCCGACCCGGCGCCGGTTCTCGTGCAGATGGCCCGCGATCTGGCGGCGGCGGGGGCAGGGGCGCTCGCCATGCCGTGCAACACGGCGCATCATTACCGCGAAGCGATCCGCGCGGCGACGGACCTGCCCTTTCTCGACATGGTCGCGCTCACCTCCCGGCATCTGGCGGATCTGGGCGCGCGGCGGATCGGGATGCTGGCCTCGCCCGCGGTCCGGCTGACCGGGTCATTCGGGGCGGATTTCGCGGCGAACGGGCTGACGGCGGTCTGGCCGGAGGACGACAGCGGCGTGCTTGAGATGATCCGCGCGGTCAAGGCGGGCCGCCGCCCCCCGGCCACCGCGATGGCCGATGCGGCGCGCGGGCTTCTCGCCGCGGGCGCCGATCACGTCCTGATCGCCTGCACCGAATTGTCGCTCCTGACGGGCGATCTGCCGGGGGAGATGCCCTGGACCGACAGTCTCGACTGTCTGGTCCGCTCCATCGTGGCGCAGGGCCGCGCCTAGCGGCAGAGCTGTTCCGCCGCGCGCCCGAATTCCGTCCAGTTTTTCCAGAACGCATCGTCGCGGTCCGTGTCCGACAGGCGCACCGAATGGGCCAGTTCCTCGTTGCCGAAGAAGGAGGCGCCGCGCCGCTGGTCGCCCCCTGACAAGGTCTGGTCGGCGGCCATCTGGATGCAGCCGCAGACCTGCCGGTTCGCCCCCGGCCGACCCGAGGACATGCAGGCATTCGCAATCGGGCCGCTGGCCGAGGCGAAGCGCGCAGGGTCGGACCCCCGGTCTGACCGGCCTCCGCCGCAGCCCGCCAATACCAGTACCGCGCATAGTCCAATCGCCCGGATCATCGCCTGCTTCCCCGTCGTGCGGCCGCCGCGCCACGCGGTCTTCTGGCCTGTCTGCTCAGGGCGGGACTATGGCTGAAAACCCGCTCCGGGGCAATTCACGATTGCCGGGGTCGCGCACCCCTGACGGACGCTTGACCGCACGCGGAAACCCCTACATATGCGGCTCATGACACCGCTTTCGCACATCCGCAACTTTTCCATCGTGGCCCATATCGACCACGGCAAGTCCACGCTCGCCGACCGGCTGATCCAGTCGACCGGGACGGTGCAGGACCGCGACATGAAAGAGCAGTTGCTCGACGCGATGGATATCGAACGCGAACGCGGCATCACCATCAAGGCCAACACCGTCCGCATCGATTACACCGCCGACAACGGCGAGAAATATGTCCTCAACCTGATCGACACGCCGGGCCATGTCGACTTTGCCTATGAGGTGTCACGCAGCATGCGCGCGGTCGAGGGATCGCTGCTGGTCGTGGACAGCACCCAAGGGGTCGAGGCGCAGACGCTGGCCAATGTCTATCAGGC
>CAZNMV010000147.1:0-7754 GCA_964573835.1 uncultured Aestuariivita sp.
CAGTCGCGCAGCAGCACGACCTGCGCCGCCGGAAGCACCAGCACCGCGTCGGGCTCCATCGTCCCGAGCGCGCCGCCGCGGATTTCCACCGCGTCGGTGCGCACGCGGTCAACCTGGTGATCTGCAAGGCGCGCCATGCCCGCCTTGCGCGTCACGATCCGGTCGCCCGGAACCAGGTGTTCGACCGGAAGCGCGCCGTCCAGCGTCATCACGCGCATGCCCGACGGCAATCCGGAAGGGGCCTGCGACGCGGCCTGAACCGGGGTCCGGGACTGAACCGATGTGCCCTGCGGCACACCTGGAATGGGTGTCATTGCACTGCTCACTGCTGCTGCCTTGTATTTTTTCAGGCAAGATATCTTAAAATGACATTAAGTCGCCGCAATTCGCTCATACCGCGCGCGGGCGCGTCCGTTCCGTGTTCCCCGGGACACGCCTTGCGCCCCCGCGCAGGCCTTTGCCCCAAAATTGCCCCAATCCGGGCTTAATCGAAGGGCCAAGGGCCGGAAAAACCGGCCGACAGGCAGTCATCGGCAGGCGGATTTTTGGCGGATTATTCGATCTGGGCTCTCGGAGCCTCGCAGATATCGATTTCGGGTGGTGCATCTTTGGGAAATCCCTCCCAGGGCGATGGCAGCCATCTGGTCGGGCGGTCGATCACGCTGAACTCCTACCGGTTCGAAGAGATCCTGGTGCGCGACGCTGGGTCCGACACCAGTTTCGACGACAACGACTCGAACCAGGTGCTGCGCGGACGGCAGAGCTTTGACGGGCGCAGCTATGCCAACGGCACGGTGATCGAGGCCGAGTACCGGATCGTCCTGCGCGACCCCGCCACCGGCCGGACCTACGAGGCCTTGGGCGTCAACATGCGCAATTCCTCGCCCAACTACGCCACTGTGGAAGGGCTGGCCTTCATCGACCGCTTTCCCCCGCAGGGCGTCGCGCTGCGGGTGATCAGCGCGAGCGAAGGGCCGGGCAGTCTTGGCCAGCCGCCCATCGAGAATGTCGAGATCGCGGCACCGCCCTGCTTCACGCCCGGCACCCTCATCGCCACCGAAAGCGGCCAGCGCCCGGTCGAAGCGCTCGTGCCGGGCGATCTGGTCCGGACGCTTGATTCCGGTCTGCAGAAGCTTGTCTGGGTCGGGCAGACCGCCTATGGCCGCGATGCTTTGGCCGCCCGGCCCGACGCGCGGCCCATCCACATCGCGGCCCATGCCTTCGGCCCGGGCCGGCCTGCGCGCGACATGCGCGTTTCGGCACAGCATCGCATTCTTGTCGAAGGGCCTCTGGCCGAGCTGTGCTTCGGCGAACCGCAGGTGCTGGCGGCGGCCGCACATCTCGTCGACGGTGACCGCGTCCGCGTCGACGCCGCCGCCGACGTTGTCGTCTATATACATCTGCAATGCGCGGCGCATGAAATCCTGATCTCGGAGGGGTTGCCCAGCGATAGCTTCAACCCCGGCGCGCAGGGTCTGCAGGGCTTCGGGGCCTCGGCGCGGCGCGATCTCTTGTCGGCCTTCCCCGCGCTGGCGCAGGATGCGCGCCTTGCGCTGCCGGCCGCGCGCCCCATCGTGCGCCGGCACGAGGCACTTCTTTGGTCGCGGTTGCGCGACGGGTCCCGGCAGCGCGGATTTCCCCTCGCATCGGCGCGCGCGCTTTGCTAATCACGCGCCCGTCGGTTGCGGGTGTGGCGAAATTGGTAGACGCACCAGATTTAGGTTCTGGCGCCGCAAGGCGTGGGGGTTCAAGTCCCTCCACCCGCACCAGACCGGCATGGCCTGCATTTATACCTTTTGCGCCCCTTGTGCCTGCGTCGCTCACCCCCTAGAAGGACGCAGATTTCGCTTGCTTGCGGCGCCCTTTGGTGGCGCCGAACCTTTTGGGAGTGCCAGATGCAGGTCACCGAGACCCTGAACGAAGGACTGAAACGCGCCTATTCCATCACCGTCAGCGCGGCGGAGCTGGAGGCGAAAGTGAACCAGAAGCTGGCCGAAGCGCAGCCCGAGATCGAGATGAAGGGCTTCCGCAAGGGCAAGGTTCCGATGCCGCTGCTGAAAAAGCAGTTCGGTCCGCGTCTTCTGGGCGAGGCGATGCAGGAAACCATCGACGGCGCGATGTCCCAGCATTTCGAGGACAGCGGCGACCGTCCGGCGCTGCAGCCCGACGTCAAGATGACCAACGAGAACTGGAAGGAAGGCGACGACGTCCATGTCGAGCTGTCCTACGAGGCGCTGCCGGAAATTCCGGAAGTCGACGTGAGCCAGATCGCGATCGAGCGTCTGGTGGTCAAGGCCGCCGAGGCGGACGTGGACGAGGCGCTGTCGAGCCTTGCGCAGACCGCGCAGGATTTCACTGCGCGTGACGCGGGCGCCAAGGCCGAAGACGGCGACCAGGTCGTGATCGATTTCGTCGGCAAGGTCGGCGGCGAGGCGTTCGAAGGCGGCTCGGCCGAGGATTATCCGCTGGTGCTGGGGTCGGGCAACTTCATCCCCGGTTTCGAAGAGCAGCTGGTCGGAGCCGCAGTCGGTGACGCGAAAGCTGTCACCGTGACGTTCCCCGAAAGCTATGGTGCCGAACACCTCGCGGGGAAGGAAGCGACCTTCGACTGCACGGTCAAGGACGTGAAGATGCCGGTCCCGGCCACCATCGACGACGAGCTTGCGAAGCGCTTCGGGGCCGAAGATCTGGCCAATCTGAAGGCACAGATCGCCGAGCGTCTCGAATCCGAATATGCCGGTGCTGCCCGCGCGGTGATGAAGCGGGGGCTTCTCGACGCGCTTGACGGTCTGGTGTCGTTCGACCTGCCGCCGACGCTGGTCAAGGCCGAAGCCGACCAGATCGCGCATCAGCTCTGGCACGACGAGAACCCCGACGTGCATGACCACAACCACGACACGGTCGAGCCGACCGAGGAACACACCAAGCTGGCCGAGCGCCGCGTGCGCCTTGGCCTCGTTCTGGCCGAGATGGGCCGCAAGGCCGAAGTCGCCGTCACCGATGCCGAGATGACCCAGGCCATCATGGCCCAGGCGCGTCAGTATCCGGGGCAGGAACGTCAGTTCTTCGACTTCGTGCGCCAGAACCCGCAGATGCAGCAGCAGCTGCGCGCACCGATCTTCGAGGACAAGGTCATCGACATGATCGCGGGCAAGGCCAGCATGACGGAAAAGACGGTGTCGAAGGACGATCTGCAGAAAGCCCTCGACGCGCTCGACGACGCGGAATGATGCCTCGGCGCCACCGCGCAAGATGAAAAAGGCCGCCCCCCGGGCGGCCTTCTTCTTTTCAACGGTTCAGATCAGCCCGGTTTCCTTCAGCAGGCCCCGGCGCTTGGCCTCGAAATAATAGCCGCGCGCATACCACTGGACCGCGCGCGCCTCGTCCCCGTCCGACACCATCCAGGCGCCGCGCAGATAGCGCACGGCGTATTTCAGGTTCGTCTCGGCGTCGAGCAGTCCCTCCGCCGGACCCTGATACCCCATGCCGCGCGCAGTGTTGGGGTGGATCTGCATGAGGCCCATATAGGGGCCGTTGCGTGCGCCGGGGCGGTGGGTGCTTTCGCGGATCACGACGCGCTGCACCAGCGTGCGCGGCACTTCGTAATGATCGGCCCATTTGTAGATGAGCGCGCGCAGCTCGGGCGTCTCATTGGGATGGAGCGGCGTGTCGGAGAAGGCGGCGCGGGCGGCGTCCTGGCGATCGGACATCCCGCTGCAGGCGGACAGCAGGCTTGCTGCGGCAAGGATCAGGACCAGTCGGCGGGGCATATGTGTCATGCGGGCGACTTAAATCAGCCTGCCCCTGCGCTGCAATCGGGGATCTCCGCCATCGGCGGCCTGCCGCGCATCGCTTGACGTGCCATGAAAAAGGCCGCGCCTTCGGGGCGCGGCCTTGTCCGTGATCGCAGGATCCCGGGGCGCGGCGGGTCAGCCGCGCGCGTCGGGGGAGGCGTCGTCGTCGTCGGACTGCGCGGCACCGATATCGTCGAAGAGCTCGGCGATTTCGAATTCCGCGGCGGCCTCTTCCTCGGCGGCCAGTTCCTGGATGGTCTTGCCCGTCGCCTGAAGCTCGGCCTCTTCGGTCGACCGGGCGACGTTCAGCGTGATCGTCACCTGCACTTCGGGGTGCAGGGTCACGGTCACGTCATGCAGGCCCAGTTCCTTGATCGGACGCTCGATCGCGATCTGCTTGCGGTCGACGGTGAAGCCTGCGGCGGTCGCGGCGTCGGCCACATCGCGCGGCGTGACCGAACCGTACAGCGCGCCACCGTCCGAGGCCTGGCGGATCACGACGAACTTCTGTCCGTCGAGACGCGCGCCCAGCGCATCGGCGTCGCCCTTGGTTTCGAGATTGCGCGCTTCCAGCTGGGCTTTCTGCGCCTCGAACTGGGCGATGTTGCGTTCCGACGCGGTGAGCGCCTTGCCCTGGGGCAGAAGATAGTTGCGGGCATAGCCGGGACGCACGTCGACGACGTCGCCCATCTGGCCCAGCTTGGCCACGCGTTCAAGAAGGATGACTTGCATCTGCTTTTCTCCTTACTTCACGGCGTAGGGAAGCAGGGCGAGGAAGCGCGCGCGCTTGATCGCGCGGGCCAGTTCACGCTGCTTCTTGGCCGACACGGCGGTGATCCGGCTGGGGACGATCTTGCCCCGTTCCGAGATGTAGCGCTGCAGAAGGCGGGTGTCCTTGTAGTCGATCTTCGGTGCGTTATCGCCCGAGAAGGGGCACACCTTGCGACGGCGGAAAAACGGTTTTGCTGCCATTTGTCAGATCCTTGTTCTGCAGGTCACGCGCGGCGTTCGCGGCGGTCGCCACGATCACCCCGGTCGCCACGATCACCCCGGTCACCCCGGTCGCCACGATCCCCGCGGTCGCCCCGGTCACGGTCGTCACGCTTCTGCATCTGGACCGAGGGGCCTTCCTCATGCGCGTCCACGCGCACGGTCAGCACGCGCACGACGTCGTCATGCAGGCGCATCAGGCGTTCCATCTCCTGCACGGCAGCGGCGGGCGCGTCGGTGCGCAGGAAGGCGTAGTGGCCCTTGCGGTTCTTG
Source organism: uncultured Aestuariivita sp. (assembly GCA_964573835.1). Classification (GTDB taxonomy): domain Bacteria; phylum Pseudomonadota; class Alphaproteobacteria; order Rhodobacterales; family Rhodobacteraceae; genus JAGYKE01. Next base: position 5,058 of record CAZNMV010000147.1, read on the forward strand.
TTGATCTTGTAGGCCATCGTCTTGACGCCCCAATACTCGTGCTCGACAACGTTTCCTCCGTTGTCGGTCAGCACGGCGTTGAAGTGTTCGATAAGGCCTTCGGCTTGCGTGTTGGACAAGTCCTGACGCGAGATAAAGACATGCTCGTAAAGCGGCATGTGCACTCCTGCTTCTGTCAAGGCGCATTTCAAAGGCGGGTCTGTAGATCTTCCGCACCCCGCCACGAGGGATGCGCGGTTCAAGAAACCTTGCGGAAGAGGCCCCGCTATACACGTTTCCCGCCCGATCGCAAGCCCCGGGCGGGCGGGACCGGAAGTTTCCATGCGCGCGCCTCAATCGCGCCGGGTTGCCCCGCCAGGTTGCAGATCGGCACCCGCAGCCAGACGGGGCCCGTGCTGCAGAGGACGGACAGGACCATGATGGCAAAGAGACAGACAATCTGTCCCGCCCCGCGCTTTGTCGCGGAGGATGACGGAATGTTGCCCCTGCGCTTCGGGTTGGAAGGCAGCAGCATCGTCCTGCGCGCGGCCTTCCGCTTTGCGGGGGCGGTCTTCATCCTCTGTGCGCCGGGTCTGTGGCTGCTGCCGGGTTCGAATGACGATCCCTCGCTCATGCTTGTGAAGCTGGGCGCGTCGGTCTTCTTCCTCGTCTGCGGTCTCGCGCTTGTCCTGTGCGGCAAGGGCCATTCCCAGCCCGAGGCCCATTTCGATCCCGTCCGCCGCGAGATGCGCATCCTGCAGCGCAACGCACGCGGGCGGCCGTCGACCGTGCTGCGGCGCGCCTATGGCTCGCTCGGGGCGGCCAAGATCACCGACCGCCAGGTCGAGATCTGGGACGTGGACGGCAGCATCCTACTGCGTCTGCCGCTCGCTGACCCCGAGGCGCGGCGCGTCCTGCGCCTGCAACTGGGCGAACTCGTGCGCTGAGGCGGCATTCCGCCTGTTCATTCCTCAACATCCCCTGTTCCGCTTTGCCGGATTGTGCGGCCTGCGCAATGTGCCATCTGTGCATGACGTAAACCCAAACCTCCGAAGGGAAGCCCATTCATGAAGCACGTCCTCCTTGCCGCGGCGCTTGCCGCGGGCGCCTCGACCGTCGCCGCAGAACCCGTCAAGTACGTCCTCGATGCCAGCCACAGCCAGATCGTGTTCGGCTACGATCACCTGGGCTATTCGACCACCTGGGGCATGTTCTCGGGCTTCGACGGCGAGATCATGTTCGACCAGGACAACCCGGCCAATTCCTCGGTCACCGTGTCCTTCCCGGTGCGCACCATGCTGACCGGCTGGGAAGCGCGCTTCCAGCACTTCATGTCGCCCGACTTCTTCGGCGCGGCGGATGACGAGATGGTCAGCTTCACCTCGACCTCGATCGAGGTCACGGGCGAGAGCACGGCTCTGATCACCGGCGATCTGACGCTGAACGGCGTGACCAAGTCGGTGGTGCTTGACGCGGTGCTGAACAAGGTCGGCGATCACCCGATGGCGGGCAAGCCCTGGGCCGGTTTCGACGCCACCACGACGCTGGTGCGGTCGGAATTCAATCTTGGCCAGTTCGCCCCCTTCGTGAGCGACGAGGTCGCGCTGCAGATCTCGGTCGAGGCGATGAAGGCCGACTGACGCCGCGCGTCCTGACCGCGCAAACCGCCGCCCCGGCCCGGGCGGCGGTTTTCGTTTGCGCGTTCATTCGGCCGCGCGGGTCGCGCTGAGCGTCACGCCGATGTCGACGGCGAAGCCCACGTTCTGATCGGTGGGCTGGGTGCCCGCCCCGATCCCGAAGTCGAGCCGACTGACCGTCAGCCCGCCCGTCATGGTCGCTGTGTCGCCCGACAGGACCAGCTCGAACGGCAGGGTGACGGGCACGGTCCGGTCGCGGATCGTCAGCGTGCCTTCGGCGACATGTCCGGCTTCGGTGCGCAGAATGTCGGCTGCGAAGGTCGCGGTGGGAAAGCTTGCCGCTTCGAAGAAATCGGCGCCCAGCGCCTGCGCGGTGACCGAACCCAGCGTCAGCGACCCGATCGCGACGGTGACCTCGACCCGGCCCACAGGGCCCGGCGTCTCGCGCGGATCAAAGGTGATGTCGGCGGTCCAGTCGGCGAAGCGCCCCTCGACCCGTGCGCCCAGTTGCGTCACGGCGATGGTCAGGCTGCCTTCCGTCACCGCCCAGTCCGAGGCGACCTCGGCCAGCGCCACGCCGGGCCCGCCCTGACCGTGCCGGGCATGGGCACCAAGCGCGCCGCCCGCGCCGCTGGCCCCGGCCCGGAGCAGCAGCGCGGCGGCTTCGCCGACGCACCCGGATTTTGCGGCGTCATTCGTCCCATTGTTCCCATACGATTTTTTTGCCTTTTCGTGCGCGAGCTTCGCCGCCGCGAGATCGCCATCCGCCGTTCCCCCCTCCGGGAGTTCCTCGCGTCTCGCCTTGACGACCGCGAGCAACGCCTCCGCGACGCCGTCGAGCGTCTGAACGATGGACGCGTCGTCCTCGCCCATGTGCGGTGACAAGCCGGTGGTCGGGTCCATCTGATTCGGGTCATCCGGGTCGGCGAGCGCGGTGGCGAGGAGGAGGATCAAATCCCTGCTCGGTTCGCCCGACGCGGAGATCTCGTACTGCGATCCGACCCAGCCCGCGGCGCGGGCCATGGCGGCGCCTTTACACGTGGCGTCGTCGGTGCGCTCCCACGGGAGCTTCTGTGGGCCG
>CAZNMV010000148.1:0-7717 GCA_964573835.1 uncultured Aestuariivita sp.
AGGCAGGGTGAGGGCCATGGCGGACGGCGGCATGATCTCGGCACCGGGGCATGATCTGGCAGCGGATATCGGCGGCCTCTTCCCGCTGCCCGTTACGGTGGCAGCGCTGCGGACCGATCCTCACGCGCGGACCGAATACGCGGAGGAGGCCCAAGCCTCGGCCCGGATGCTTCCCGCGCGGCGGGCCGAGTTCCTGACGGGGCGACGCGCGCTGCGGCAGGCGCTGGCGGCGGCGGGGATCGACTGCGGCGCGATCCCGGTCGGTGCCTGCCGCGCCCCGGTCCTGCCGCGTGGCGTGGCGGCCAGCCTGTCGCATACCGGCGGGCTGTGCGTCGCCGTTGCCTCGCAGGGGGCGCGGTCGATCGGGGTCGACATCGAAGGGGCGCGGCCCCTGCAAGACGATCTCTGGCCAGATATCCTGACGCCGGGCGAGCGCGCCCGCCTTGCGGAAATGCCTGCCAACCGGCGTGGCATCGTCGCGATGCAGGTCTTTACCTGCAAGGAGGCGCTTTACAAGGCGCAGTTCCCGCTGACGGGGCAGTTGATCGGCTTCGACGCCGTAGATATCGCGCTGGCGGGGACTGTGTTCACCGCGTGGTTCCGCCGCGATGTCGGCCCGTTCCGAAAGGGCAGCAGTCTTGTCGGGCGCACGGCGTTGGCGGGCCGGTTCGTGCTGTCCGGTGTTGTCGTGGAGGTCTGAGGTGAAGCCGTTGTCCCGTCGCATGATCCTGTCATTGTCGGGCGCGGCCCTTCTGGGCGGTGGCGCATGGGCCTTCTGGACCCGCGCCGCCAACCGGCAACAGGCGGCCGCGTTGGACGCGGCATGGTCCTCCGCCCTGCCCGCCCCCGAAGACAGCCTGCGCGTCTATCACCTTGGGCATTCGCTGGTCGGGCGCGACATGCCTGCAATGATCGCGCAGCTGGCGGGCGAAGGTCATGCCTATGAGAGCCAGCTCGGCTGGGGCACGTCGCTGCGCGAACATTGGGAGCCGGACGTGCCGGTCAACGGCTTCGATTCAGAGAACGCCCATCCCCGGTTCCGCCCGGCGCGCGAGGCCGTCGCCTCGGGCGACTACGACGCGGTCATCCTGACCGAGATGGTCGAGTTGCGCGATGCGGTCCGCTATCACGACAGCCCGCGCTACCTTATCGCATGGGCAGACCTTGCGCGCAGCGCCAATCCCGGGACGCGCGTCTATCTCTATGAAAGCTGGCACCGGCTGGACGATCCCGATGGCTGGCTGAACCGGATCGACGGCGACTGGCCCGATCTCTGGCGCGGGCGGCTGATGGCGGCGGACCGCGATCTGTCGCGGCCCATCCGCACGATCCCCGCGGGCCGGGTGATGGCCGCCTTCGTGCGCCGGATCGAAGGGGGCGATGCCCCGGGCATGATCCGCCGCCGCGAAGACCTGTTCGCGCGCTCCGAGGCGGGCGAAGTGGACATGATCCACCTCAACGACATCGGGATGTATCTCGTGGCGCTGACGCATTACGCGGTGCTTTATCACCGCAACCCCGTGGGTCTGCCCCATGCGCTGACCCGCGCCGACGGCAGCCCCGCCGATGCCCCCGACGCCGCGACCGCCCGACTGATGCAGGACATCGTCTGGGACGTGGTGCGCGGCCTGCCCGAAACCGGGGTCGGATCATGAGGATCCTGCAGGCCTGTCTTGTTGCACTGGCCCTGATCTGGGGCGGTCCGGCCCGGGCCGTCGATCCGGTCGCTCCCGACCGTGCGGTGCCCATGTTCATCGGCCTCGCGCCAGTCACGGACTGGGGCGCGCAACAGCCTTTCATCGACGTGATGAAGACGGCGCGGCCCTGGATCGGGCACCTGCCCGGGCGCTGGGGCGGTGTCGATGCGCCCACGCTGGCCGAACGCGGGCTGCTGAGCGCAGACGGCTGGCCCCTGTCGGTGCCGGGCGATCTGGGTGCGATCGGGACGATCCTGTTGACCGATCTGCCGGAAGACGCCGAAACGTTGGCCGGGCGCTATGTGCTGCGGTTCGAAGGGGCGGGAATCGTCGAGGTCTCGGGCCGCGCCAGCGGCATCCGCTATGGGCCGAACCGCATCGCATTCGACTTCACCCCCGGCGCCGGCGGGGTCGAGGTGAAGATCCAGCGCAGCGACCCGCGCGGCACGGGCGACCATGTCCGCAACATCACCGTGATACGCGAAGACCTGGTCGCTGCCCATGACGCGGGCGCGGTGTTCAATCCGCTCTGGCTCGACCGGGTGCGGGGGTTTCATGGCCTGCGCTTCATGGATTGGATGGCGACGAACGATTCCACGCTGTCCTCGTGGGACGACCGCCCGAGGGTAGGCGATTACACCTATGCCCGACGCGGCGTTCCGGTCGAGGTGATGGTCGCGCTGGCCAATGAGCTGCAGGCGGATGCGTGGTTCACCCTGCCCCATCTGGCCGATGACCATTTCGTCCGGTCCTTCGCCGAGATCGTCTTTGCCGGGCTCGACCCCGGGCTGCGGACCTATGCCGAGTTCTCGAACGAAGTCTGGAACTGGCAATTCGCGCAGGCCCGTTGGGCGGACGAGGTCGCGCGCGACCGCTGGGGCGTGCGCGACACCTGGGTTCAGGCCTACGCGATGCGCGCCGCTCAGGTGGCGGGCATCTGGGACGATGTCTTCGCCGGTGCCGACCGGTCGCGGCTGGTCAACGTGATCTCGTCCCAAACGGGCTGGCTGGGGCTTGAAGATCAGGTGCTGCACGCACCCCTCTGGGTGGGCGAAAACCCCGACCTGAACCCACCGCCCTTTCTGTTCTTCGATGCCTATGCCGTGACCGGCTATTTCGCGGGCACGCTGGGCCTTGAGGGGCGGCGCGGGCTGATCGACGAATGGGTCGCAGAAAGCCGTGCCGCGGCCGAGGCGCGGGCCGATGCGCAGAGCCTGACTGGGACCGCGCGCTCTGACTACATTTTGGAACACCGCCTTGACCTTGCCTTCTCACGGGCAGCGGAAGAGGCGCTGGATGGGCGCCATTCGGGGAATCCCGAACAATCACTTGACGACATTCTGGGCCGCATCCTGCCCTATCACGCTGCCATCGCGGCGGCGCACAACCTCGAACTCGTCATGTATGAAGGCGGCACCCATGCCGTGGGCCTTGGCCCGCTGGTCGAGGACGAGGCGTTGACCGACTTTCTCACCGCCTTCAACTACAGCGCCGAGATGGGCGCGCTTTACACCCGCGCGCTGCAGGGCTGGTCCGATCTGACGACGGGGCCCTTCAACGTCTTCGTCGATGTCTATGTGCCCAGCCGCTGGGGCAGCTGGGGGGCCTTGCGCCATGTGGGCGACGACAATCCGCGTTGGGACGCCATCGTGCAGTTCCGCAACGGTCCCGGCGATGACGGCTGAGCCGCGCCTCAGCATCCTGATCCCCGCCCATGACGAGGCCGACTGGATCGCGCGCTGCCTGTCGGCGGTCTTCGCCTCACGCGGGGGGCTGCCCGTCATGCGCGAGGTGCTGGTCATCGCCAATGCCTGCCGCGACGACACCGCGGCGCGGGCACAGGCGACGCAGGACCAAGCCCGCGCCACGGGCTGGGATCTCAGCGTCATCGACACGCCGGTGCCGGGCAAGCTGCCCGCGCTGAGCTTGGGCGACGGGCAGGCGCGGGGCGATCTGCGCATATATCTCGACGCCGATGTGCTGGTCGATCCGGACCTCGTGGCAGATCTGGTCGCGGCGCTTTCCACGCCTTTGCCGCGCTATGCCACAGGCCGCGCGCGCATCGCCCGTGCCGACAGCGCCGCCAGTCGCGCCTATGCACGGTTCTGGGCACGGCTGCCCTTCGTCCGGTCGGGCACGCCGGGGTTCGGCTGCTTTGCGGTGAACGGGACAGGGCGCGCGCGCTGGGGCGACTGGCCCGACATCATCGCCGACGACATGTTCGCGCGGTTGTCTTTCGCACCGCATGAACGGGTCGGGGTGCAGGCGGGCTATGTCTGGCCGCCGGTCGAGGGCTTTTCGAACCTTGTCCGCGTCCGTCGCCGCCAGAATGCGGGCGTGAGCGAACTGATGCGCCTTTATCCGCAGATCGGACGGAACGAGGACAAGGCCCCCCTGCCCGTTGGCCGGCTGGCCGGGCTGGCGCTGCGCGATCCTGGCGGCTTCGCCGTCTATGCGGGCGTCGCCCTCGCGACGCGGCTGCCGGTCTTCCGCGGCACACGCTGGGCGCGCGGCCGCTGATCAACCCCCTTCGATGAGCCGCAGAAGACGCGCGGCTTCGACCCCGGCATCGTGGCGGGCGAGCGCCCTCTCCCGTCCCGCCTGCGCCATCCGGGCGAGATCATCGCGCGGCGTGGCGGCCAGCGCGTCGATCGTCCGGGCAAGCTCTGTCGCGGACCCAGCCGGGACAAGCCAGCCCGTTTCACCCGGGCGGACGAGCTCGGGAATTCCGGCGACATAGGTGGCGATCACCGGGCGCGCGGCGGCCATCGCCTCCATGATGACCATGGGCAGGCCTTCGGCGAAACTGGGCATGACCAGGGCATGGGCGGCGTCGATTTCGGCCCGCACGCCGTCTTCGTCCAGCCAGCCGGTGAACCGCACCCGGTCCGACAGGCCGAGATCCGCGACGCGCGCTTCCAGCATGCCGCGCAGGGGGCCATCGCCCACCAGCATCAGCCGGGGCCGTGCGGCGCTGCGGGCAAGCGCGTCGATCAGCACCGCCTGCCCCTTCTGTTCCGCAAAGCGCCCGATCGATACAACACGCAACTCGCCTTCCGGCAGGGGCGTGGGTGTCGCGAAACGCGCCACCTCGATCCCGCAATGCACGACGTGAAGGCGCGGCCAATGCTCGGGTCCGGCCCAGCGGCACAACTGGCTGCGGCCGAAGTCGCTGACGCCGACGGTGAAGGCCGCCCCTTCGATCTTGTCGGGCAGCGACAGTGCGCGGGGGGCGTCGAATTCTTCGGGCCCGTGCACGGTGAAGCTGTAGCGCGGGCCACCCATCAGATGCGCCAGATGCGCGACCGTCGTGGCATTGGTGCCGAAATGGGCGTGCACATGGCTCACGCCCTGTTCGGCGCAGGCGCGCGCGACATGCGCGGCTTCGGCCAGATAGATCAGATGGCGCAGGCGCCCCACCTCTGACCGGGCCCCCATCTTCAACGCGCGCAGCAGCGCACGCAGCAGCGGCCCCGGGCGGCGCAACGCAAGGCCCGCCAGCCCCGACAGGAGCCGCAGCGCCCCCGCGTCGAGCACATAGGTGGTGCGTTCCGCCTCGGCCAGATCCAGCGGATCGATCAGCGGCAGGTCCGACCGCCGCATCGCCAGGCGCAGCACCTCGTGGCCTGACGCCTCGACCGCGGCGATCTCGCGCCGGATGAAACTGTGCGACGGCTGGGGCGAGGTGTTCAGGACATAGGCGATCTTCAAGGGCGCCTCACACATGGTACGACTACCTCTCCCTCATAGGCAGTTCGACGGCGCGAGGAAAGGGCGGCGTCCGTCGATTGACGCGCCCCATCGCGCCGCCTAGCGTCTTGGCACCAAACAGGGACGTGACCGCAGGCGATGACCGGGCAGAGGGCACCAGAGGCAGGCATGGGCCTCGGCGCGCGGGTGCGCAGGGGGGCGTCGTGGGTGATCCTGGGATACGGTGCGGCACAGGCGCTGCGGCTGGCCGCGAACCTGATCCTCGCCCGGCTTCTGTTTCCCGAAGCCTTCGGTCTCATGGCGCTGATCAGCGTGGTGACGATCGGTCTGATGCTCTTTTCCGACATCGGGCTTGGCCCCGCCATCGCGCAGAACCGACGCGGCGATGATCCCGATTTCCTCAACACCGCCTGGACGCTGCAGGTACTTCGCGGTGTGTTTCTCTTCGCGCTGACGCTGCTTCTTGCCGCGCCGGTCGCGGCTTTCTACGGCACGCCCGAACTGACCACCTTCCTGCCGATCGCGGGGCTGTCGCTGCTGATCGCGGGGCTTAACCCCACACGCATTGAAACGGCCAACCGTCACCTTCTGCTGGGGCGGCTGACGGTTCTGGACCTCATCGCGCAGGCCATCGGCGTGGTGACGATGATTGTGCTCGCCTGGGCGACGGGATCGGTGATCGCGCTGGTCATCGGTGGCGTGGTGACGGCGGCGGCCAAGCTGGTGCTGACCCATTTCGGCCTTCCCGGGCCGCGCAACCATCTGCGCTTCGAACGCGCGGCGCTGGGCGATCTTCTGTCCTTCGGTGGCTGGATCTTCCTGTCGACCGCCTTCTTTTTCATCATGTCCCAGGGCGACAAGGCGATCCTCGGCAAGTTCCTTACGCTCGAGGCGCTGGGCCTCTACAACATCGGCTATTTTCTGGCGAGCTTCCCGCTCCTTCTTGGCCAGACGGTCGCGCAACGGCTGCTGATCCCCGTCTATCGCGACCGCCCGCCGCGCGCTTCGGCGCAGAACGCGGCCAGCCTGTCCCGCCTGCGCCACATCATGACTGCGGCCGTCATGTCGCTTATCGCCGTCATGGCGCTGGGCGGGCCGATGATCGTCGACCTGCTCTATGACGCGCGCTATGCGGCGGCTGGCGGGATCGTGACGCTGCTGGCGGTGGGGCTGATCCCGCAGGTCGTGGGGCTGAGCTATGACCAGTCGGCGTTGGCCGGGGGGGATTCGCGGGGGTTCTTCTTCTACACCGCCGCCCGGGCCAGTCTGCAGGTCGCCGGGATACTGGTCGGGATCACTCTGGCCGGGCTGCCCGGGGCGCTTGCCGGGCTGGGCCTTGCCGGGCTCATGAGCCACCCGCTTCTGATCTGGCTGGCGCGGGTGCACGGGGCCTGGGACGCGCGGCATGATGTGATCTGGCTGAGCCTTGGCGCGGCGCTGGCTATGGCCGCGGTCTGGATCAACCTGCCCGCGCTGGTCGCCGTGTCGGCACTGATGCCGGGTTAGGCAGCTAGGATGCCCGCCCCGGCGGTTCGATCGTCGAAGGAGCGGTCTTGGCGCGCAATCGCTGCATCAGACGCTGCGCAAGGCCGGCTTTGGGCAAGCGGCGCTTCTTGACCGCCACTTCCGGGATCGCGATCACCGGGGTGATGCCCGTCTCGCGCTCCATCTGGTCGGCGGTGCGCAGGATCGGGCGGCGCAGCGCCAGAAGAAACGCAAGCCCCAGTCCCGCAATGAAGGACGCCGCCACCCCGAGGATCGCATTGCGCTTGCGGCTGGGCGTGACCGGATAATCGGGCAACGCCGCCGGTTCGATCACCACCAGCCGTTCGGACTGGCGGTCGATCTCGAGCCGGTAACCCACCTCGGCCTCGGCCCGCCGCGCGCTGATGAGTTCGAGCTGTTCCTGAAGCTGGTCCAGGTCGCGTTCATAGGCGCGCAGGCGGCGTTCGACCTCGGGCGATGTCTCGATGCTTTGCGACAGCTGCACCACCTGCTGCGTCAGGAGCGCACGCTGCGCATCGAGGCTGTCGAGCTGCCCCTCCAGCGCCGACAATTCGCGCGCCACCGTGCTTTGCCGCGCGGTCGATACGTCCAGCTGATCGATCTGGCGCTGGACCGAGATCTTCTCGCGGTCGATGTCGAGGATGGCAGAGCTCAGCGTCGCGATCTGCGAGCGGCGGAAATCCAGCGTGCCGGGAAGCGCGATTTCCTGACTGGCGCGGTAATCCGTAATCTCGATCTCGAGCGCCCGGACCTGAGTTGCAATCTGTTCTACCTGATCGCGCAGGAAAGCAAGCGTCCCGGCC
>CAZNMV010000149.1:0-7639 GCA_964573835.1 uncultured Aestuariivita sp.
CTGCACAACACCCGCAACACCGGCATCGCCAATGCCTGGGCCGGGATCGAGGCGGGCGTGCGCCGCTTCGACGCGTCGCTGGGCGGCACCGGCGGCTGCCCCTTCGCGCCGCGCGCCACCGGCAACATCGCGACCGAGGATCTGGTCTACATGCTCGACCGTTCGGGGGTGGACACCGGGGTCGATCTCGATGCGGCGATCCGCGCGGCCGAATGGCTCGAGGCGCAGCTGGGCCACGGCGTGCCGGGCCAGGTGATGAAGGCGGGCGGCTTCCCTGCCCCGCGCGCCGCATGATGGATGGCGGTGTCCGTCTCCAGGCCGCCGATCAGGCCTATCACACGATCCGGGCGCGGATCATGTCGGGCGATCTGCCGGGCGGATCGCGGCTGATCGAACAGGCGCTGGCGCATGAGTTGAAGCTGTCACGCACGCCCGTCCGGGCGGCGATCACGCGGCTGATCCACGAAGGCTTCGCGGAACGCGGCGAAGGCTATTCCACGCGCGTGACGCATTTTCCCGAGGAAGAGCTGGACCAGATCTTCGAGATCCGCCGCCGCATGGAATGCTATGCCGCCCGCCGCGCGGCTGAACGCGCCAATCCCGACCAGATCCGCGAACTGGACGCGCTGACCACGCGCATGGAGGCACTGACGCCGCCCACCACGGACCGCGATTATACCGAGATCTCCGAGATCAACGCGAACTTCCACCGCATCATCGGCGAGGCGGCCGCCTCGCCCCGGCTGATGGCGCTCTTGCAGATGGCGGTCGACGTGGGGGTCGTGGCGCGGACCTATCGCAGCTATTCCCGCTCCGACCTGATCCGCTCGGCGCGCCATCACCGCGAACTGGTCGATGCGATCCGCGCGCGCGCCCCCGACTGGGCCGAAAGCGTGATGTCGAGCCACGTCCTGGCCGCCAATTACTCGGCCGGACAGGGCAACCGCAGCGCAGCGCAAGCCGCGCCGCGTCTCCAGACCCATCCGGAGACGACTGACGATGGCGCATGAGGCCAAGGTCGTCTGGTCGGCCGACAGCCCTTGCGGGTTGCGCTGCGTCGACATCACCGCCCGCCCCGAAGGCGGCTTCGCCTGGGCACGCTTCCGCCGCGACCCCGAAGACCCGGCGGGCTGGCGGCCCGAGGGGCCGGGCCAGAGCGGCTTTCGCACGCTCATGGCGGCGCTGGAGGCGGCCCGCGCGGAAACGGCATGGATGGGAGAGGTAACATGAGACTGGTCGTCCTGGGCGGCTGCGGCGGGATCGGCCGCGATCTCGTCGGCGCGGCCCTTGCGGCCGGGCACGAGGTGACGGTCCTCGACCTTGCCGCCTCGATCGCGCAGCATCCCCCTTCGGTCCCCGCGCTGGACGTCGATGTGATGCGGCCCGAAACGCTGGTCGCCGCCGCAACCGAGATCGGCGGGATCGACGGTTTCGTGAACCTCTGCGGCTTCATGGCTCCGCCCCGGCCGGTGGCCGAGTATCCGCCCGCGCTCTGGGACGAGCTTATCGCCGGCAACCTCAGCGCCGCCTACCATGCCAGCCGCGCCTTCGCGCCCCACATCGCCCCCGGCGGCGCGGTGGTTCATGTGGGCTCGGGCCTCGGTCACAACGCGCGGCCGGGGTTCGGCGCCTACGCTGTCTCGAAGGCCGGGATAGCCGCGCTGACGCGCCAGCTTGCGCTGGAACTGGCACCGCGCGTCCGGGTGAATTGCGTGGCGCCCTCGGCGGTTGAGACGGCGTTCCTGCGGGGCGGCACCGGCCGCCCGGTCGAAGGCCAGCCGCCCCCGGTCGATCTCGACGCTTACGCCGCCGCGATCCCGCTGCGCAGGATCGCCCGGCCCGAAGACGTCACCGGCCCGATCCTGTTCCTGCTGGGCGACGGCGCGCGCTACATCACCGGGCAGGTCCTGCACGTGAACGGAGGCGCCTTCATGCCCTGACAGGCGACATCAACCCCAGGACGACAGATACAGGCCCTGAAGGATACCACCCCTGGCCCCGCCCCCGAGCCCGCCAGAGACCCGTGAGAGAATGCACTAAATCACATATCGCCGACGCGCATCCCGAAAGGCATTTACGCGCCATTCCGGCCGCGCGATACTAGGCCCAAGGCATAAACGACTCGCCGCAGAACGGCAGCGAACCAACAGCAACCGGGAGAAAAACATGAAATATATTGCAACAACCGCGATCGCACTCGCGCTCGCCGTCCCCGCCATGGCCGAAGAGGTCACACTGCGCGGCGTCACCGCCTTCGCGGCGGGCACCACCTTCTCGCGCCCCTTCGAGGCCTTTGTGGCGCGGGTGAACGAAACCGGCGCGGGCGTCGTGCAGATCGAATTCGTGGGCGGGCCCGAAGCGGTGCCGACTTTCGAGCTTGGCAATGCCGTCTCGACCGGGATCGTGGACATCGCCAACAACACGACCGCCTTCTATGCGCCCCTGCTGCCGATGGGCGGCGCGCTCAAGCTGGCCACGACCACGATCCAGGAACAGCGCGCGAATGGCTGCTTCGAAATGATCGACGCGATGCACCGCGACGAGATGAACGTGAAATACCTGGCACGGACCGGGGACAACATCCAGTTCCACATCTACCTGACCTCGGAAGTGACGGCGGCGGACCTGTCGGGCCTGACGATCCGCACGACGCCGGTCTACCGCGCGATGCTCGAAGCGCTCGGCGCAACGCCGGTGCAGACCGCCCCGGGCGAAGTCTACACGGCCCTCGAACGCGGCTCGATCGACGGCTACGGCTGGCCGGTGCAGGGGGTTCTCGACCTCGGCTGGGACGAGCAGACCAAGTACCGGATCGACCCGGGCTTCTACCAGGTGGACGTGAACTTCCTGGTGAACCTCGACCGCTGGAACGGCCTCTCGGACGACGCCAAGGCGGTCCTGCAAGCTGCCGCCGAATGGACCGAAGCGCAGAGCGCAGAGAACATCGCCATCAACGCGGCCGAGGCCGCAAAACAGGCCGAAGCCGGGATCCAGACCATTTCCTTTGACGCGGCCGGCACCGCGCTCTGGTCCGAGACGGCACAAGCCGCGGGCTGGGCGGAAATGGCCGCCATCGACGCCGCCAAGGCTGACGCGCTGCGCGCCTGCCTCGTGAAATGAGACCCGCCGGGGCAGGCCCTGCGGTCTGCCCCGACGCTTGCACAGCATGAAGACCGCCCTTTCCCTTTTCGACCGGCTGCTGATCGCGCTCGCCTGGGTGGCGGGCGTGATCGCGGTGGCCATCGTCGTGGCGATCTGCCTCAACGTGGCCCTGCGCAACCTGCTGGGCGAGACGATCTACGGCCTCTTCGACGCGATCGAATACGGCATTCTTGCAATGACCTTCCTCGCCGCGCCCTGGGTGCTGTCGAAGAACGCCCATGTCACCGTGGACCTGATCAGCCGGGGCTTGCCCCCGGGACAGGGACGCGTGCTGGCACGGGTCACGAACCTGATCGGCTGCATCGTGGCGCTGATCTTCCTTATCTATGCGTTCCAGGCGATGACGATGTCCATGTCGCGCGGCTCCATGATCCGCACCGCCTTCACCATTCCCGAATGGTGGACACTGAGCGTCGCACCCCTGTCCTTCGCACTGATCTCTGTCGAATTCCTGCGTCAGGCCATCTGGCCGCCGGCGCGGCCCATGACCGAAACGGGGCTCTGAGCCGATGGAATGGCCGCTTGTCCTTGGCCTGATGCTGGGTGGATTGGGGGTGATGCTGCTGATCGGGCTGCCGGTCGCCTTTGCCTTCATCGCGGTGACCATGCTTGGCGCCTACGAGGTGCTGGGCGGCGAACGCGGCCTTATGCAGCTGGCGCGCAACGCCACGCAATCGATCGCGAATTTCCAGCTGGCGCCGATCCCGCTGTTCATCCTGATGGGGGAAATCCTGTTCCAGACGCGGGTGGCGCACAAGGCCATCGATGCGGTCGAGCGGGTGGTGACCCGCATTCCGGGACGGCTGTCGGTGGTCACCATCTTCGGCGGCACGATCTTCGCGGCCCTGTCCGGCTCGACCATCGCGAATACCGCGATGCTGGGGTCTACCCTGCTGCCCACCATGCTGAAGAAGGGCTATGCGCCGACCATGGCGATGGGGCCGATCATGGCATCGGGTGCCATCGCCATGCTGATCCCGCCCTCGGCACTGGCGGTGCTCGTGGGCTCGCTTGCGGGGATCTCGATCGCCGGGCTTCTGGTGGCGGGGATCCTGCCCGCGCTCCTTCTGTCGCTGCTCTGCGTGGTGTGGATCGTCCTGCGCGCGGTGCAGAACCCCGCGCTGGCTCCGTCCGAGCCGCTGCCCGACATGACGCTCTGGGAACGGTGGCGGCCCTTCTGCATCCATGTCCTGCCGCTGTCGCTTCTGTTCGTGATCGTGATCGGCAGCCTTCTGTCCGGGATCGCGACGCCCACCGAAAGCGCCGCCCTGGGCTGCGTGGGGGCGGTGCTGGTGGGGGTCCTGTACCGCTCGATCACCTGGGCGCGGCTGGTGACGGCGGTGATGGAGACGGTGAAGCTGTCGGTGATGATCCTTTTCATCATCGCGGCGTCCCAGACATTTGCGCAGGTCCTGAGCTTCTCCGGGGCGACGGGGGGGCTGATCCGGGTGATCGAGTCCTATGACCTGTCGCCGTTGCAGATCCTTCTGGGCATGATCGCGCTTCTGCTGCTTCTGGGCTGCTTCATCGACCAGGTGTCGATGCTGATGGTCACGGTGCCGATCTTCGTGCCGCTGGCCAATGCGGCCGGGATTGATCCGCTGATCCTCGGGGTCGTGTATCTGCTGACGATGGAGATCGGGCTGCTGACACCGCCCTTCGGGCTTCTTCTGTTCGTCATGCGCGGCGTCGCGCCGCCCCATATCGGCATGATGACGGTCTATGCCTCGGTATTGCCCTATGTGGTTCTGAAACTGGCAGTGCTGGCGCTGGTGGTCCTGTGGCCGCCGCTGGCGACATGGCTGCCGGGTCTGCTGTAACCGGGGCGCGCAGGGATCGCAGGCGCAGGCCGCCGCGTCATGAGGGGCCCGCGCGGGTCGACTTCAGGCCGGGCTGTCCGTCCCGTTGTCGAGCCGGTAGCCCACCCCGCGCACCGTGACCAGCCGTGGGGCCTCGGGCTTGTCGAGCTTCTTGCGCAAGCGCGCCATGTAGACATCCACCACGTTCGTCAACGGGTCGGCGTCGGCCCCCCAGGCATGCGACAGGATCCTTTCCCGGCTGTGGACCCGCCCCGGATAGGCCACGAACAACCAAAGAACATCGAATTCGAGCCGCGTGAGCCCCAGATCGCGCCCGTCAAGAAATCCCTGCCGCAATCCGCGATCCAGCGTCAGCGCCCCGGCGGACGCGGTCTCCGGCGCGGTCCCGGCGGCCCCCGCGCCGCCCCGCCGCAAGAGCGCGGCAAGACGCGCCAGCAGAACGTCGAAGGCGAAAGGCTTGGCGAGATAGTCGTCCGCGCCCCGTTCCAGCCCCTCGACCACGTCCTCGTCCGCGTCGCGGGCTGTCAGCATCATGATCGGCACCGAGACGCCGCCCGACCTCAGCCGCTCGCAGACCTCCATGCCGCTCATGTCGGGCACCATGACGTCGAGCACGATCACCGCGTGCCCGCCGGTCAGGCCCGCCGAAAGCGCTTCGGCCCCCGTGGCCACGCAGGTCACGGCATACCCTTCCGCGGCAAGACCGCGCCGGACAAAGGAAGCGATGCGCGCCTCGTCCTCGAGAAGCAGAAGAGGGATCATCGGTTCGGTCCTTCCGTGCTGGCGGGCAGGATGAGCGTGACGCAGGTGCCTTGGCCCTCGCTGCTGTCGATGGAAAGTCGCCCGCCATGCGCCTCGGCGATGGCCCGCGCCACGGGCAGACCCAACCCGGTGCCGCCCGGCAGCGCGTTCGACCCGCGCACGAAGCGGTCGAAGACATGCGGCAGGTCCGCGGCGGGGATGCCGATGCCGCCATCGCGGATGGCGACAGTCACTTCTGCACCAGCGCGCCGCGCCTCGACCGTGATCGGGCTGCCGCCGGGCGAATACCTCAGCGCATTGTCCAAAAGCACCATGAGAAGCTGGTGCAGGCGCCCGCGGTCGACCTCAACCGGCGTGGCGCGCACATCCGGCGGGGCGTCGAGCCTGAGGATGGGGTCCGGAGCGAGCTGGCCCGCGACCGCCACGGTTCGCTCGAGGATCTCGCCCAGCGCGACGCGGGACAACCTGAGCGGCGCTTCACCCGCGTCGCGCCGGGCCACGAACAGCAGGTCGTCCACCAGCCGGCTCATGTGCTCGCTCTGCTCGACGACCGAGAAGAGCGCCTCGCGAGCCCCCTCCCCCAGCACGGCCTCGCGGTCGCGCAGAACGACCTCGGCCTCCCCGCGCATCACGGTGAGCGGCGTGCGCAATTCGTGGCTCACATCGGCGAGGAACCGGCGCCGCGTCTCGTCCTGCGCCGCAAGCTGGGTATTGGCGGTCTCCAGCTCGGCCGTGCGCGCAGCAACGCGGCGCTGCAGCTCTTCCTCCTCGGCGCGCAGCGCCCGGTCCGAGCGTTCGATCTGCGCCGCCATCCGGTTGAAGTCGTGGCTGAGCCTGCCCATCTCGTCGCGCCCGTCTTCGGGGATGCGGAACGACAGGTCTCCTTCGGCAAGGCGCGATGCACCTTCGAGCAGCGCCCGGAAGGGCCGCATGAAGGACGACAGCAGCAGCAGCGTGCCGAAAAGCGCCGCAAGCAGCGTCAGAAGGCCCGCCGCAGTGCCCGCCTGAACGCTGCGGCGGCTGAGCTCGGCGATCTCGGCGCGGGCCTTGACGACCTTCGCGACCTCGCCAGCCACGCCCAGATCGACGAGCGGGGCAAGGCGGGTGTCCAGCGTCTCGACCACCGCCAGCAAGGGGATTGCGAGGGCCGCGAGCGGTTGCGGCACGGAGGCCGCCTGCGAGACCTGGTCGAAGGCGAATTCTATGTCATCGAGCACCGCATCTATCCGGTCGAGCTGCAAGAGCTCAGCCGACAGATCATCGCCGGTGAGGGCGGCCTCCGCCTGCTTGATGCCGCGGATCGTCCCGACATCATCCCGGACCGCTTGCTTCGTGGCGTCGAGACGCGCCAGCGTTTGGGGCGAAGGAGCCGCGGCCGCCACGATCTGGAGCCGCAGCATGTCACTTACGTTGGTCTCCATCACGAGGTAGAGCGCCAGCTGGTCCTCTGCCAAGGTGACGGATTCAAGCCCGCGTTCGATGCCCCGCGCCAGCATCAGGATCAGCGTGGCGCAGACCGCCGCTCCGCAGGCGAGCAGGACGGCGAAGGCCACGATCTTCGTTCGGAACTGCATCCCTCAGAGAGCACCCGGCGCTGCAGGATCAATCATCACCCTCTCCGTCGCCGTCACCGTCGCCGTCACCATCGCCATCACCGTCACCGTCACCATCGCCATCGCCGTCACCGTCGCCGTCGCCGTCACCATCGCCATCACCGTCACCATCGCCATCGCCATCACCATCGCCATCACTGTCACTGTCGCCCTCGTCCGCGTCATCACCGCTGTCATCGTCATCATCCGCGGCGCTGCGGTTCCGGTCAGACGAAGAGCTTCCCCCTTCGTCATCATCGTCGTCGTCATCGGTCTCGGCCTGCCGGACGACATAGCCCATCC
>CAZNMV010000150.1:0-7602 GCA_964573835.1 uncultured Aestuariivita sp.
GACGGTCGATGGTGGACCGATCGAATTGTCCATCGGCCTGCCGGGCCAGCGGGGCGGCCTGTCGCAGCTGTCCGACACCTTCGCGCCGATCTCGATTACCAAGGACGGGTCGGCTGTGGGCAACATGACGCGCATCGACATCGACGCGAACGGCTTCGTCTATGCGAATTTCGACACCGGCGTGACGCGTCGGGTCTACCAGATCCCACTGGTTGATCTGCCCAATCCGAACGGGATGCGCGTTCTCGACAACCAGACCTACCTGCCGTCAAGCGCAAGCGGAACCTACTTCCTGTGGGATGCGGGCAGCGGCCCGACGGGTGAGATCGCACCCTTCGCGCTCGAGGAATCGACGACCGACATCGCCAATGAACTGACCGGCATGATCCAGACGCAGCGCGCCTATTCCTCGAACGCCAAGGTCATCCAGACGGTGGACGAGATGCTCCCGGAAACCACCAACATCAAACGCTGATCCCGCGTGCAGGGGGCTGACCCATGACCATCGCTTCTGCGATCCATTCCGCCATCTCGGGCCTCCGGGCGGCGGGGCTGGCGTCAGACATCGCGTCGTCGAACATCGCCAATGCGATGACGCCCGGCCATGCCCGGCGCGATATCGCATTGACCTCCGCCGGCGATACCGGCGGCGTGCGGGTGACCGGCATTGTCCGGCAGGCCGACCCCGTCCTGACGCAGACGCGCCGGATGACCGACGCCGCGATGGAGGGCGCCCGGATCGAAGCAAATTTCGCGGCACTGGTGGGAGGCCTTCTTGGCGACCCCGAGGCGGCGGGGTCGCTGACTTCGGCGCTGGCCGCCTTCGATGCCGCGCTGGTCGTCGCCGCCTCGGGCCCCGAATCGCCCGCGCGGCTTGAACGTGTTGCGCTGACCGCCGCGGACCTTGCCCGGTCCATCCCCGGGGCGGGTCGGACGCTGAGCGAGACGCGCGGCGCTGCGGATCGCGCAATCGCGGACGAGATCGGGCAGCTCAACACCCTGCTGGAACAGGTGCGCGACCTGACCGACAAGATCGTCACCCTGAATGTCAGCGGTGCCGATGCCTCGGGCCTGACCAACCAGAGGCAGGCTTTGATCGACCGGATCAACGTCATCGCGCCCGTCCGCGAAATCGCCCGCGACCATGGTGGCATCGCGCTCTACACTCAGGGCGGCGCGATCCTCCTTGACGGTGCCGCGGCGCGCATCGGCTTCACGGCCGCCAACGCCGTTCTGCCCGGGATGTCGGTGGAAAATGGCGCGCTGTCGGGGCTGACCCTGAACGGCAGCCCCCTGCCACTTGCCGCCGGGGCGAACCCCCTGCGCGGCGGGACCCTCTCTGCACATCTCGCCGTGCGCGACGATCACGCACCGTCCGTGCAGGCCGATCTCGACGCGCTGGCGCGCAGCCTGATCGACCGCTTCGCCAGCCCGTCTGTCGACCCGACGCTGGGCCCCGGGGAACAGGGTCTGTTCACCGCGACCGGCCCTGCCGACGCCCCGGGCCTGTCGGAACGGTTGCGCATCAATCCGGGCGTCGACCCTGCAGGGCCGGGTGGTGTCTGGCGGCTGCGTGACGGTCTGAACGCCGCCGCGCCCGGGCCCGTGGGCGATGCCGGTCTGATCCGCGCCATGAGCGCTGCACTGGCCGCGGCAGGCACCCCGGGCACCCCCCTGTCGATGGCCGGCATGATCGGCGAAGTGGCCGCCTCTGCCGGGTTGCGCCGCGATCTCGCCGACCAGAAGGCTGCCTTCGCGACGACCGCCCGAGACCACGCGCTTGCCGCGGAAACCGGCCGAGCCGGCGTCGATACAGATGCCGAACTGGCGAACCTGATGCTGATCGAGCGGGCCTATGCCGCCAATGCCAGGGTGCTGCAGACGCTCGACGACATGATGGAAACCCTTCTGAGGCTCTGACACATGACCTTTGTCTCTCTGGGCGATGTCGCCCGCACCCTTGTCTCGAACCGGCAGAGCGCCGCGCTGCGCACCGACATGCAGCGCCTGACGCAGGAACTGGGTGCGGGCCGGAAGGCCAATATCCCGGGCACCGCTGCGGGGCCGCTGGCCGGGTTGGCGCATCGGCTGACGCTTCTCGACGGGCAGGGTGTCGCCTTGCGCGAAACGGCATCCTTCTTCGCCGCGGCGCAGGACCAGCTGGGCCGCTTGGCCGGGCGCGCGGGCGATCTGGGGCGGCAGGTCGCCACCCTGGGATCGACCGCGCCGGGCTCGACCGTTCCGCGCACGGCCGAGGCGGCGCGCCAGACGCTCGACGATCTGGTCTCGGCACTCAACGCGGGCCGGGGCGGGCGGGCGCTGTTCGGCGGGATCGCGACGGCCGGGGCACCTGTCATCCCCGCGGCCGACCTGATGGAGCGGGCGGCAGCCGTCGCAGCCGTCGCCACGTCGGCCGAAGACCTGGAGGCCCGGGTCACGGCCTGGTTCGCGGACCCCGGCGGCTTCCGTGCCGAAGCCTATCGCGGCGCCGACCGGGCCCTCGCCCCCTTCGATCTTGGCGACGGGGGCGAGGTCATGCAGGACCTGCGCGCCGACGATCCCGCGCTGGTCGCACTTTTGCGCGATACCGTGCTGATCGCGCTGGCAGGATCCGACGCCGGCGCGATCCCGCTGGCCGATCGCGCCGGGTTGCAGGCCCGGGCGGCGGGCAATCTTGTCGGTGGGGAAAGCGCGCTCATCGCACGTCAGGAAGCCCTGGGCGCAGCCCAGGAACGGATCGACCGCCAGCGGACCCGCGCCGCCAGCGAAATCGCCGGGCTGAAGGCCGCGCGGTCCGATCTGCTTGCCGCCGACCCGTTCGAGACGGCACTTGCCCTGCAGGATGTCCAGAACCGGCTTGACGCGTTCTACACCGCGACGGCGCGCACCGCGCGGCTTGGCCTTGTGGCGTTTCTGCGATGACCGGTCTGCGCGCGGCGCTTCTCAGCCTTCTTCTCGTCCTGCCGGCGATGGCCTTGGCCGACCGGATCCGCATCAAGGACCTTGTCGAATTCGACGGCGTGCGCGGCAACGAATTGGTCGGCTATGGCCTTGTCGTGGGCCTGAATGGCACCGGGGACGGGCTGCGCAATTCGCCCTTCACCGAAGAGATCATGCTCAACATGCTCGAACGGCTGGGCGTGAACGTGACGGGCGAACAGTTCCGCCCGCGCAATGTGGCCGCCGTGTTCGTCACCGCGACACTGCCGCCCTTCGCCCGGTCGGGCAGCCAGATCGATGTGACCGTCTCGGCCATCGGGGATGCCAGCAGCCTGCTGGGCGGAACCCTGATCATGACCCCGTTGAATGCCGCCGATGGCGAAATCTATGCCGTCGCGCAGGGGTCGATCCTTGCCGGGGGCGTCGCGGTCGCGGGCGAGGCGGCTTCGGTCGTGCAGGGCGTGCCGACCGCGGGGGTCATCCCGTCAGGCGCCCGCATCGAGCGGGAGGTGGAGTTCGCGCTGTCCTCGCTCAGCCTGGTGCGGCTTGCCCTGCGCGAACCCGATTTCACGACCGCGGGCCGGATCGAGGAGGCGATCAACGCGGCCTTCGGGCGACCGGTCGCGGTGATGCTCGATTCGGGTACGATCGAACTCGACGTCGCCGCGACGCGCGCGACATCGACCGCCCATGCCCTTGGCCGGATCGAAAATCTGCCGGTCACCCCGGAACGCCGCGCGCGGGTCGTCGTTGATCAGCGGTCCGGCACCATCGTGATGGGCGAGGATGTGCGCATCTCGCGCGTCGCCGTGGCGCAGGGCGGGCTGACGCTCCGGGTCGAGGAGCGGCCGGTCGCCGTGCAGCCCAACCCCTTTTCCGACGGCGAGACAATCGTCCTGCCCCGAAGCGCGGCCGCCATCGAGGAAGAGCTCCGCCCCGGGCTGGCCGAGGTGTCACCGGGCACATCGCTGTCCGAGGTGATCGCGGGACTGAATGCGCTGGGCGTGGCACCCCGCGACATGATCGACATCCTGAAAAGCATCAAGGCCGCAGGGGCGCTGCATGCCGATTTCGTGGTGCGTTGAGCGGCACCGCGATCGCCGACCGCGTCGCCGCCGATCCGGGGTTTGCATGGAGCCGCGCCAGCCGATCCGCCCCCCTTGCGCGGGGCCGCGGCAGCGGCGTCACTGGCGGGCGTAGATGTCCTCGTAGCGGATGATGTCGTCTTCGCCCAAGTATGCCCCGGTCTGAACCTCGATCATCACGACCGGCACCTTGCCCGGGTTCTCCAGCCGGTGGATAGCACCCAGGGGGATGTAGACCGACTGGTTCTCGCTCAGCAGTCTGACATCCTCGTCGATCGTGACCTTCGCGGTACCCGCGACCACGATCCAGTGTTCGGCGCGATGCACGTGGCTTTGCAGCGACAGCGACTGGCCGGGATGGACAAGGATGCGCTTGACCTGGAACCGCTCGCTCAGCACCAGCGTCTCGAACCAGCCCCAGGGGCGGTGATCCTTCGGGAAGGCCTCGGCCTGTTTCGCGCCCTTTGCGCGCAGTGCCGCCACCGCCAGTTTGACATCTTGCGCGCGCGACATGTCGGCGACCAGAACCGCGTCCGGCATCGCAACCGCGATCACGTTGTCGAGGCCGATCCCCACGAGTTCGACACCGTCGGCTTCGGACCGAAGCAGGGTGTCGGTGCAGCCGATGGCGGTGGCCGCCCCGGACGTGCCGACGCCGTCGGCGTCCCGCGCGGTCTGCCGCCAGACCGCGTCCCAGCCGCCCAGATCGGACCAGCCGGCGGTATAGGGCACGACGACGAGGTTGTCGGCCCGCTCCATCACCGCATAGTCGATCGACACGTCGCGGCAGGTCGCCCAGGCCCCGGGATCGAGGCGCAGGAAGCCCAGGTCGGTCTTGGCATTCGTCACCGCCGCGCGCACCGGTTCGACCAGATCAGGCGCATGTTCGGCCGCCGCCGCGATCAGGCTGCGCGCTGTGAACAGGAAAATGCCCGCGTTCCACAGAAAACGGCCGCTTTCGACCATGGCCTCGGCTGTCGACAGGTCGGGCTTTTCGACAAAGTGCCGCAGCGGCGCGGCGGTCAGCGCCTCGGGCTTGCCCGAAAGTTCGAGGTATCCATATCCGGTTTCGGCATAGGCGGGTTCGATCCCGAAGGTCACGATCCGGCCATCGCGGGCCGCAGGGACGCCCGCGGCGACCGCGGCGCGGAACGCCGCGGCATCCGGGACAACGTGATCCGAAGGCGCCACAAGCAGCAGCGCGTCCGGGTCCCGGGCGAGGGCGAATTCGGCTGCGGCCAGGATCGCGGGCGCGGTGTTGCGGGCCGAGGGTTCGATGAGGATGGCGCCGGGATCGATTCCGGCACCGGAGAGCTGTTCGGTCACGATGAAGCGGAAATCGGAATTGGTGACGATCAACGGCGCATCGAAGCCGTCGCCCGACAGGCGGCGCGCCGAGGCCTGGAACAGCGTCTCTGCCCCCAGAAGCGGCACGAACTGTTTCGGATAGCTCTTGCGCGACAGCGGCCAGAGCCGCGTTCCGGAGCCCCCGCAGAGCAGAACGGGCGTGATCGTCATGGCCAGTCTTCCTTGTTCCGGCAGACACCCCCGGGTTGTGCCGCAGCGGGTTGCGTTCGGCAAGGTGCCGGACCCATTTTCCGCCACCAAGGGCCCTTTGTGCCGCGGTCCGGCTAAAGATAGCCCTGCACCAGCGCCTCGGACACCAGACGCCAGCCGTCAGCGACCACGAAGAACGCCAGCTTGAACGGCAGCGACACGATGGCGGGCGGCACCATCATCATGCCCATCGACATCAGGACTGCCGCGACGACCAGGTCGATGATCAGGAAGGGCAGGAAGATCAGGAACCCGATCTGGAAGGCGCGCGCCAGTTCCGACAGCATGAAGCTGGGCACAAGGATCGACAGCGGCGCATCCGCGGCCGGCAGCAGACCCGCCGTCGCCGGTCTCAGATCAGCCATGGAGACGAAGGTTTCGGCATCGACGCGGGCCGCCATGAAATCACGGAACGGTGCGATCATCCGCGGCCAGGCCTCTTCGATAGTGAGTGTGCCGGCGGTCAGTGGGGCGACGCCGTCCTGCCACGCGGCGGCAAAGACGGGTTCCATAACGAAATAGGTCAGGAACAGGGCCAGCGAGACGATCAGCATGTTGGGCGGCGATTGCTGCAGGCCGATCCCGGTGCGCAGGATCGACAGCACCGTCACGATGAGCGGAAAGCAGGTGACCATGATGGCCAGTCCGGGCGCGAGGCTGAGCACGGTCAGCAGCACGATCAGCTGGATCGCCCGCGTGCTGAGCGACTGATCCTCGCCCAGCGACAGCGTGATGTCCTGGGCATGCGCCCCCGTCGTCGCGCCGACGATCAGCGCCGCGGCAAGCAGGGCGCGACCTGCGCCGGGACGGGGGCGCTGCGGCATGGTCCGCGCGCCCCTTAGAGTCCGGGCCCGCGTTGCGCGATCTCGGTCAGGCGGACGGCAAGCTGGCCCTGCCCGTCGCCTTCGATCTCTTCGAGATGACCGCGCGCGATCAGCCGGTCGCCGATATAGAGTTCCACCGGATCCTCGACCCGCCGGTCGAGCGTCAGCACCGAATTCTCGCCCAGCTGGACAAGATCGCGCACCAGGGGCCGCGCGCGGCCCACCGATACGACCACGTCGACGGGAACCGCGCTGAAGGGGTTGTTCGGGTCGGTCGCCGCGCGTCCGGGATTGGGGGTGTCATCCATGTGTCTTGCCGCTTTCCGTCTGGTGCCTGAAGGCTGCGACGGCCTCATCGAGGCGCCGTGCAATATGGGACATGTCGATCTGGCGTTCCGCCGGGCCCACGCGCAGCCGCACCTGGTCGTCGTCGAGCGAACCATCCGCCCGGATCGTCGCGTCGACCCCCTTTGGCATGGCCTTTTCCAGAAAGGCGACGCGCGCAGGAGACGCGACGATCTCGACCCGGTTATGCGCGGGATCGCGCAGAAGTGTCTCGACCTCGTCCCAGACAATATGGACCAGGTGTTCGGCGATAAGCCCCGGCACGATCTGGCGCAGGATCGCCTCGATCACCGGCGCCGTGTTCGCGATCATCTGCGCCAGTGCCTCCTGATAGGGAAAGCTCAGGTCTTCGAGCGCGAGAACAAAGGCCTCGGTCGCCCGCCTGTCCTGTCCGGCCTGCGCGGAAAGCGCGTCTTCCCACCCTGCGGAATACCCCTGTTCGAACACGGCGAGGCGCTGGTCCTCGCGTGCGACATCTTTTTCGTCGGCGGTCACGGGGGCCCGGGTGGCCGGGCCGAAATCCTCGAGCAGTCGGGTGAGCGTCACGACACACGCTCCTCTTCCTCGAGCCAGGTGCGCAGGATTTCGACCGTTTCGTCGCGGCGTTCGCTGATCCGCGCCCGCAGCCGTTCGACCGGATCGGCCGGGGCATCGGCATCGTCCGGCTGGCCCGGCGCAATCCGGCGGGTACGCGGATCGGTGGGTGGTTCGGACCGGAGCGGTTCATCCTCGATCTCTCCGGTGAGGAGGGGGGGTGCCGAAGGTGCGGGCGCCGCGCTACCGGCTGGCGCTGCCGGCGGCCGTACACCCATCGCCCGCGGCGGCCAGATAGCTGCCGGTCAAGCGGGCCG
>CAZNMV010000151.1:0-3192 GCA_964573835.1 uncultured Aestuariivita sp.
ATAGACGAAATGATGTTCCGCCGCACGCTGCGGTCGCGGTTCGATCCGGCCAAGCATCCCGTTCTCGCCCGGCGGATCGTCGAGTTGCGTCCGCAGGTCATGGAACGGCTGCGCGAGGCGGGGCTCGACCAGGTCGTTCACCGTTTCGCACCGGACCAGTTCAACCCCTGCATCCCGCTTGGGGGCAACCTGCTTTATGCCACGCCGCTGCGCGACATCACCCAGGAAGGCCTGGCCGCCGAAGGCCGGTTTCTGACCATTCTCGCCGAGAACAACCTTGCCGACACCGCGCAGGCCATCGCCGTTGCGGTCATTCAGACGCTGCGCCAGACCTTCGGGCGCGACGGTACGGACCATCCGCTGTTCCGCCGTCTGGGCATCGCCGAAGAGACCTATCAGCGCCTGATCCGAATCGCCGAGGCGATGGAGGTCGGTGCCCGCGCCCGCGTGGCTGAAGCCGACCGCGCGCTGCTCCTGACCCTGCCCTTCCTGCTGACCGCCGAACAGATCGGCCCGGCCTTTCCCGAGGAATACAAGAAGAAGATCCTGCAAATCCGCCGAGACAAGGCCCCTCTGCTGCGCCGCCTGATGGGGGGCCAGTTCATCGCGGTGGCCGAAGACACCTATCTGCCGCGTCTGAGCGCGCTTGAGAATGCGCTCTTCGGGAAGGTCTCGATGATGGCGGGGGCCCGGGCCGAAGAGATCGAGACGCTGGTCGCCAAGGCCTTCGAAGAGGCGGGCCTGCGCCGGCTGATGGCGGCGATCATCTACGACATGCCCACGGGGCTGGGCGGGGCGAACCTGCCCGCGGTGCTGCACGAACGCGCCGCCTTCAGCCGTGCCGGGATCAAGCGGCCCGATATCCTGATCCTCGACAAGGCGCTGGCCAGCCATGACAGCGACAGCCGGTCGCGCACACGCGACAAGCTGCGTGACCTTCTGCCCGAGACGACCATGATCTTCATGGAGGACAGTTTCGCCAACCCCGCGCGGTACGATCTGTACATCGAAATCCACAATGGCCGCATCGACGGTGTGCGCGAAGGCCGCCGGACCGCGGCCGAGATGATGGGCGGTGACGATTTGCGCCGCAAGCAGCGGCTGATCGCCCAGACCGCGCTGTTTGGCAATCTGGACGCCCGCAACCAGCGCCTGCTGGCCTTCAGCGCGCAATGGTTCGACGCACGGGCGGGCGAGATGATCTTCCGCGCCGGCGAGAAGGCGGATGCCGCCTATCTCTGCCTTGACGGTCAGGCCGAGATGCACTGGCCGGAAAAGGGGCTGGGGTCGCGCCCCATCGCCAGCGTTGGCCCCGGGAGGGTCATCGGCGATCTGTCGATCATCCTGCGCGAGGACCGGCAGCTCAACCTGATCTCCGTGACCGACACGAAATGGCTGCGCATCGGGGCCGAGGAATACCTTGCCGTCGTGGAAAACGATCCTTCCGTGGCGCTGGGCCTTCTGCAGACGGTGGCGGGACACCTGACCGGGGCGGCGGCCCTGCTGCGCAACGCCCGGCTTGGGGCCGACATCTCTTCGGACGGGTCGTTCGAGGCGCTGGAGCGGTAGGATGTGGCGCCTGTCCTACAGCGGGCATGAAATCCTTGTCGGCCCGGCGCGTGTGCGGCCGGAACTCTGGCGTCTTGCGGTGGGCGTGGTCCTGATCGTCGGGGTGTCGTTCTTTCTGAGCGGGCTGGCCAACACGGCACTGCAGGCGGTGGCGCCCGGTCTGGCGGCGTCGCTTGAACAGGACGGCGCGCTGGGCGGATCGCCCGCCGCGCTTCTGATCCTGCTGGGCGGGTTCGTCTTTCTGACGGTGGCGACGGCGGCCGCGGTGCGCCTGCTGCACCGGCGGCGTCTGGGCAGCGTCCTTGGCCCCCCGCGCGCTCTGGTGCGGGATTTCCTGGCCACGGCGAAGGGGCTTGCGGTCCTTTTGGCTGTGCTGTGGCTCTTGCCGCCCTGGGATATGGGCGCGCCGCTGGAACCGAACCTCGCGCCCGGTCTGTGGCTCATGCTGCTGCCGCTGTCGCTGACCGCGGTGCTGATCCAGACGAGCGCCGAGGAAATCGTCTTCCGCGGTTATCTCCAGCAGCAGCTGGCCGCGCGCTTCGCCTCGCCCTGGGTGTGGATGCTGGTGCCGTCGGCGCTGTTCGCCGCGGGGCACTACCTGCCGGTCGAGGCGGGCGACAACGCCATCTACATCGTTCTCTGGGCCGGGCTTTTCGGGGTGCTGATGGCCGATCTGACGGCGCGGGCGGGCAATCTCGGCCCGGCCATCGCGGTGCATTTCGCCAACAACATCTCGTCGCTGCTGATCGTGTCGCTGCCCGACATGCTGAACGGTCTGTCGCTTTACACCATCGACGTCGATATCGCGTCGCGTGAGGCGCTGGTCACGATCATGCCCATCGATTTCGTCAGCATGATCCTGATGTGGCTTGTCGCGCGCATCGCGATCCGGGCCTGATTGCATTTCCGCCCCCCCGCGCGTATCTGACCCCTGAACCGTGCCTGCAGGAACATGGCGATGAACTGGATCACCAACTACGTCCGGCCCCGGATCAACTCGATCTTCTCGCGCCGCGAGACGCCCGAGAACCTTTGGCAGAAATGCGATGAATGCGGCACGATGCTGTTTCACCGCGAGCTGGCCGACAACCTGAACGTCTGCACCTCGTGCGGTCATCACATGGCGATCACGCCGCGCGCACGGTTCGCCGCGCTGTTCGACGGCGGCATCTTCACCGAAGTGAAGGTGCCGGAACCGAAGGCCGATCCGCTCCAGTTCCGCGATCAGAAGAAATACCCCGAACGCATGAAGGCCGCCCAGAAGACCACGGGCGAGAAGGAAGCGATGCTGGTCGCCACCGGAGAGATCGGGCGCACCCCCATCGTGGCGGCGGCGCAGGACTTTTCCTTCATGGGCGGGTCGATGGGCATGTATGTCGGCAACGCCATCATCGCCGCCGCGCAGGAGGCGGTGAAGCTCAAGCGCCCGCTGATCCTTTTTTCGGCCGCAGGCGGGGCGCGCATGCAGGAAGGCATCCTGAGCCTGATGCAGATGCCGCGCACCACCGTCGCGGTCGAGATGGTGAAGGAGGCGGGGCTTCCCTATATCGTCGTGCTGACCCATCCCACCACCGGCGGCGTCACCGCGTCCTATGCGATGCTGGGCGACGTGCAGATCGCCGA
>CAZNMV010000151.1:3292-7599 GCA_964573835.1 uncultured Aestuariivita sp.
ATCGGACATCATCCTCGAACGGATGATGTCGCTTCACCCCAAGATCATCGATCTGACGCTGGACCGTGTCTGGCGGCTGCTTGCCGCGCTCGGCAATCCGCAGGACGCGCTGCCGCCTGTGATCCATGTCGCGGGCACCAACGGCAAGGGATCGACCGTCGCGATGCTGCGCGCAGGGCTGGAAGGCGCGGGCAAGCGTGTCCACGTCTATACCTCGCCCCATCTCGCGCGGTTTCACGAACGCATCCGGCTGGCGGGAGAGCTGATCTCGGAAGCGCACCTGACCGAGGTGCTGGACGAATGCTACGGTGCCAACAACGGCGAGACGATCACCTATTTCGAGATCACGACCTGCGCCGCGATCCTTGCCTATTCGCGGGTGCCTGCTGATTACGTTCTGCTGGAAGTGGGTCTCGGTGGCAGGCTCGATGCCACCAACGTGATCGCGCGCCCGGCGCTGACGATCATCACGCCCGTGTCGATGGATCACGAGGCGTTTCTCGGGGATACGATCGGGAAGATCGCAGGCGAAAAGGCCGGGATCATCAAGCGCGGCGTGCCTTGCGTGGTCGGCCCGCAACACGAAGACGGCCTTGCCGTGATCGAGGCGAAGGCCGCGTCGCTTGGCGCGCCGGTGATCGCGCATGGCCAGCACTGGCATGTCTGGGAAGAACGCGGGCGCATGGTGTTTCAGGACGAAGCCGGGCTTCTCGACCTGCCGCGCCCGAACCTTCTGGGCGCGCACCAGATGCAGAACGCAGGCGCGGCGCTGGCGGCGCTGCGGCACCTGGGGTTCGGCGAGGATGTCTGCGAGGCGGCGGTCACCCGCGCCGAATGGCCCGCGCGGATGCAGCGGCTGAAGACCGGGCCGCTGGTCGCGGCGGCGCAGGGGGCTGAACTCTGGCTCGACGGCGGGCACAACCCCTCGGCGGGTCAGGCGCTGGCCGATCTGCTGCGCACCATGCCCGACCGGCCCGTGCATCTGGTCTGCGGCATGCTGAACACCAAGGATATCCGTGGCTATCTGCGGCCGCTGGCCGGTCTCGCGGCAAGCCTGAGCGCCGTGTCGATCCCGGGGGAGAAGAACACCATCCCCGCCGAAGACACCGCGGCGATCGCTGCATCGGTCGGGCTGAATGCGCGTGTCGCCGACACTCCCTTGTCAGCGGTGCAGGACATTGCCGCGCGGCACCCCGATGCGCGCATCCTGATCTGTGGCTCGCTTTATCTGGCCGGTGTCGTGCTGCGCGAAAACGGCTAGGCCGTCCACTTCGCCGCCGCGGCGCGTGCCGCGCGGGCAAGCAGCAGCACGTCGATCCCCACGGCGAGGAACTGCGCCCCCATGTCGCGATAGCCTTCGGTCACCGTGTCTTCGGTGCCGAGGATGCCGGGCGCCTTGCCGGCAGCGGCGATGCGCGCGATGGCGCCGCGGATCACCTCCTGCACCTCTGGCGCGGTGGACTTGCCCTGGAACCCCATGTCGGTGGACAGGTCCGCAGGCCCGATGAAGACGCCGTCGACGCCGTCCACCGACAGGATATCGTCAAGCGCGGCGATGCCTGCGCGGCTTTCCACCTGCACCAGAAGACAGGTCTGGTCGTCGGCGGTGGTGACGTAATCGGAGATCGCGCCGAACCGCGTCGCCCGCGCTGCCGCCGCGCCTACCCCCCGCGTGCCGAAGGGCGGATAGCGGCAGGCGCGCACCAGTGCTTCGGCCTGCTCCTTCGTCTCGACCATGGGCACCAGCACCGTCTGCGCGCCCAGATCGAGCATCTGCTTGATCATCCAGGTCTCGCCGATGGGCACGCGCACCACGGGTTCAGCGTCTGAGGCGGCAAGTGCGACCAGCTGGTCGCGGATCGACCGCAGGTCGTTGGGTGAATGTTCCCCGTCGATTACCAGCCAGTCGAACCCGGCGGTGCCCATGATTTCGGCCGTCATGGGTTCTGCGAAGCTCATCCAGCAGCCTATGAGGCGGTCGCCGGCCTTCAGGCGGGCTTTGAAACGGTTGGTCGGTGCGGGCATGGTGTTTCCTTACTCAAAGGCGATGGCGACGTGGCCGAAGGGTCCGAAATCGGCCTCTATCTCTGTCCCGGGCGGGCATTCCACGGGCCGGATGAACGACCCCGACAAGACGATATCGCCAGCCGCGATGCTTTGACCATAGGCCTGCATGCGCCGTGCGAGCCACTGCACGGATGTGACCGGGTCGTTCAGGACGCCCGCGCCAAGGCCGGTTTCCTCGACCACGCCGTTGCGGGTCACGATGGCGCCCGCCCAGCGCAGGTCATGGGCATCCGGCGCATGGCGCTGCGCCCCGAGGACCACGCCCGCATTCGCGGCGTTGTCGCTGATCGTATCGACGATGATGCGGGGTTTGCCCGTCGTCGGATCGGCCCGCAGGATGCGCGTGTCGAGGATTTCGAGCGAGGGTGCCACGTAATCCGTCGCGGCGATGATCTCTTCGCGCGTGGCGTCGCCCGACAGGGGGGCCTTCATCACGAAGGCGATCTCGGCCTCGACGCGCGGCTGGATGAAGCGGCCTTTCGGCACCGTCGCGCCGCTGTCGAAGGCCATGTCGTCGAGCAGCACGCCGCTGTCGGGCGTGTCGATCTTCAGCGCGTCCTGCATGGCGCGGCTGGTCAGGCCGATCTTCCAGCCGATGCGGCGGCGGCCTTGCGCCATCTTCGCGGCGACAAAGGCGGCCTGCACGGCATAGGCGTCGTCCAGCGTCATGGCCGGAAAGCGCAGCGACAGAAGGCCGGTCTGGCGGCCTGTCGCTTCGGCCTCGACCAGTGCGGCGGCGGCGGTTGCGATATCCTCGGGCGTCATTCGTCCTCCACCGTGTTGCGCAGGGTTCCGATGCCTTCGGCCTCGATCTCGACCACGTCGCCGGGTGCCAGATATCGCGGCGGATCGAACCGCGCGCCTGCCCCGGTGGGCGTGCCGGTCACGCTGATGTCGCCGGGCACCAGCGTCGTGAAGGTCGAGATATAGGCGATCTGTTTCGCCACCGGGAAGATCATGCGCGACGTGCGATCGTCCTGCCGCACCTCGCCGTTCACGCGGGTGGTCAGGCGCACATCGGTGATCTGTGCTGGATGGGTATAGGGGACGAGCCAAGGGCCCATCGCGCCCGATGCGTCGAAATTCTTGCCTTGGGTCACGTTGAACTTCGCGTGCCGCACCCAGTCACGCAACGTGCCTTCGTTGCACAGCGTCAGCGCTGCGATATGGGACAGCGCCGCATCTTCCGCGATATGCCGCCCGCCCTTGCCGATCACCACCGCGATCTCGCCTTCGTAGTCCAGCTGGCGGCTGGCCTTGGGCCGGATCAGGGGGCAGTCATGGCCGGTAAAGCTGCGCGCGAAGCGGATGAAAAGCGACGGGTTCGGCGGGGCCTCTTGCCCGTCCTTGTACTCGGCATTGCGGTCGGGAAAGTTGACGCCGACGCAGATGATCTTTTCGGGGTCCGGGACGGGGATCTGGTAGGTGAAGTGCCCCGGCAGATGGGTCGGCGCCAGGGTTTCCGCCGCCTTGGCCAGATCGAACAGCCCATGCGCCGCGATCACGTCGCGCAGCGAAGGCCATTGCGGAAAGAGAGGCGACAGCGCGGTGAAGCCCATGTCGGTCACCAGACCATAGAGCGTTTCCGTGCCAGCCGTGACGGTTGCGAAACGCGCGCTCATGGCAGGGTCCTTTCGATCTCGCGGATGACGTCCGCGGCCAGCATGACATCGTCTCGGGTGCAGTCGAACTGCCCGACCTGGAAGCGGATCATCTTGCGGCCCTCATGCATGCCTTGCGTGATGTAGATGCGGCCATCGGCGTTGATCGCATCGACCAGCCGCTGCTGGCGCGCGTCGTCGCCGGGGCAACGGAAGGTGAAGATGCTGAGGATCGGATCGGTCACGATCTCGAAGCCGTCGAGCGCGCGGATCGCCTCGCAAAGCTCGCCCGCCCAGGCGACATGGTTGCGGATGCGGGTGCGCAGGCCTTCGAGCCCGTAGGCGCGGATCAGGAACCACAGTTTCAGCGCGCGGAAGCGGCGGCCCAGCGGGATGGTCCATTCCGAATAATTGGTGACCGCGTCGCCGCTGGTCTTGAGGTATTCCGGTTCGATCTTCAGCGTGTTGAGTTGCTGCGTCGGGTCCTTCAGGAACTGGACCGAACAATCGAACTGCGCGCCCAGCCACTTGTGCGGGTTGAAGACGATGCTGTCGAAGCCTTCCACGCCCTGCCAGAAGGCGTCGCGGTATTCGGGGCAGATCAT
The DNA here is from genome assembly GCA_964573835.1 of uncultured Aestuariivita sp. Lineage (GTDB taxonomy): Bacteria > Pseudomonadota > Alphaproteobacteria > Rhodobacterales > Rhodobacteraceae > JAGYKE01. The sequence continues at coordinate 7,566 of CAZNMV010000151.1, forward strand.
CGCCGACCCGGCCCAGGCTGCGTCGAGATGGGTG
>CAZNMV010000152.1:0-7550 GCA_964573835.1 uncultured Aestuariivita sp.
TTAGGCCTGCCGCCAGCGTTCGTTCTGAGCCAGGATCAAACTCTCAAGTTGAAAGGCTGTTACCAGCCTATCCTTGACGTTCGAACCTCTGCACATCGTCTCCTGACCGGCTAAGATCAGGATCCGTCTCTGTTTGATGTGCTCCAGGTTTCATCAGAAACCAGAAGCCGTACAAACAGTGAAGCTGACACTCTCATCATCGCCTTGCGGCTAGAGAGCCAGATATGTGCGTAGATCGATCCATCGCATGGACCAAACCGCCCACATATCTCTTCAGTTTGTTTCAGTTTTCAAAGAGCGTAGAGACAAAATTGACTGAGATGCGCCCTGTCTTTTTGGCGCGCCTCGCCATGTCTGCCTCTGATTTTGTTCTGCGTCTCGTTGCCCTGCGGCCCGTCTGGCGCCCCGTTAGCGCCTCAGCGCCGCCGGTGAGGGGGTATTTACGGATAGCCGCCGGGGTCCGCAAGGGGTTTTTTTGTGGAAAGCCTCTTTTTTCGTACTTTTTGTGAAAGCCTAATGTTTTCAGCCACTTGGTTGGGCATTTTTCTGGTGAACCAGCCCTTGGGCCACCCCGGTAAGGGGTGGCGACCCCGGAATCGGGCGACTCGCCCCAATCCCTCACACCACATCTTGCGACCCGCCCCCGCACGACCACCAGATGCCCCCGAAGCAGCCGAGACTCGCGACTCGTGCCACCCATGATCCGGCCGCAGATTCTGTGGATTTCACGATTCTTGCGCTTCGCTTCGGCAGGGCGCGGTCGCATCCTTGCCAGCGGCGCCGATCCACCAGCCCCGTCGGGGCCCGGACGTCTTGATTGTTTATCTGGCCGTGATCCCGATTACCGGCGACTGACCGCAGCCCGCGCCCCGCCCGTCACCCCGGGCAGGCGCATCACCAGAAGACCCGCCACCAGCCCCAGGTAGATCAGCGGCTCCAGCTGGAACCCCCGCGACAGCATCAGGAAGTGCAGCGCCCCAAGAAGGGCCGCGCCATAGGCCAGTCTGTGTAGCCGCCGCCACGCCACAGGCCCCAGTCGGCGCACCGACCAGTTGTTCGACGTCGCGGCCAGCGGGATCAGCAGCACGAACCCAAGCATACCGATGGTGATATAGGGCCGCTTCACGATATCGGCCCAGATCTGCGCCACGATCTGCACGTCCAGCACAAGCCAGACCAGCAGATGCAGCGCGACATAGACAAAGGCCATGACCCCGATCGCCCGGCGGAACCGCATCAGGTTCACGCCGACAAAGCGGCGCAGCGGCGTCACCGCCAGCCCAGCGATCAGAAGCTGCAGCGCGATCTGCCCGAGCTCATGCTCCAGCGCCTTGATCGGCTCGACGCCCAAGCCCCCCGTCGCCCCCAACCAGACCAGCCAGGGCGCAGGCAGCGACAAGAGTATATAGAGCAACCAGACCGGCACCGCCCGCAGGCCCGCGTTGATCCGGTCGGCGACCATTCTAGTAGAACTTCGTCAGGTCCATGCCGGCATACATCGACGCGACCTCGTCTTCGTATCCGTTGAACATCAGCGTCGGGATTCGCGGAGACAACAGCCCCCCGCCGATCCGCCGCTCGGTCGCCTGGGACCAGCGCGGGTGATTCACCTTGGGGTTCACGTTCGAATAGAACCCGTATTCCGACGGCTGCAGCCTGTTCCAGCTCGTGGGCGGCTCCACGTCGGTCAGCGTGATCTTCACGATCGACTTGATCGACTTGAACCCATACTTCCACGGCACGACCAGCCGGATCGGCGCGCCGTTCTGGTTGGGCATGGGCTTTCCGTAGATGCCGGTCGCCATGATCGTCAGCGGATGCAGCGCCTCGTCCAGCCGCAGCCCCTCCACATAGGGCCAGTCGATGAACCGGGTCCGCTGGCCGCGCATCTCTTCGGGGCGGTAGAGCGTTTCGAAGGCGACATATTTCGCGCCCTCCTGCACGCCCGCGATCTCCAGCAGGTCGGCAAGTTCGAACCCATTCCACGGAATGACCATCGACCACGCCTCGACGCAGCGGAAGCGGTAGATGCGCTCCTCGATCGTCATCTGCGCCAGGATGTCTTCGATCGCATAGGTACCGGGACGATCCACCAGCCCGCCGATCTCGATCGACCATGGCGCGGTCGTCAGCGCCCCGGCGTATTTCTTGGGATCGCCCTTGTCGGTGCCGAATTCGTAGAAGTTGTTGTAGCTGGTGATATCGTCCCAGGAGTTCGGCTCCAGCGCCTCGGCCCTGGCGGGCGCGGCGGCCCCAAGTGCCAGCGCCGCCACCCCCGCGCCCAGGATCTGGCGGCGGTTCAGCCAGACATGTTCCGGTGTCGCGTCCGCGCGCGTCAGATCGTTGGTCCAGCGATGCGCCATGTCCCTACCTCTATATATGCTGCCAAACAGATAGCCGATGCGCGGCCCGTGTCCAAAGCAAGCTTCGTCACGATCAGGTCACCGGATTGTAACTCGGGATGATCCGGTTCATCGGCACGCTGCGCCCGTCGGCCTGCACGATCCGCACATGCCGCCGCCGCATCAGGCGCGGCTCGGCCACGCCCACCGAATGGGCGATGGTCTCGACCTCCGACGTGATGCCCCGCGCGTAGTTCGCCACGCGCTTCCACTTCTCTTCCACCACCAGCCCCTTCTGCAGACGCGGATCATGGGTAGCGATGCCCGTCGGGCAGGTGTTGCGGTTGCACCGCAAGGCCTGGATGCAGCCCAGCGCGAACATGAAGCCGCGCGCGCTGGTGACGAAATCCGCCCCCGCCGCAATGGCCCAGGCCACGTCGCCCGGGTTCACCAGCTTTCCCGCCGCCACGATGCGGATGCGCTGCTTCAGCCCCGCCTCGTCGCGCAGGTTGACGATGGCCGGCAGCGCCTCGCGGATCGACATGCCGACCAGATCGATCAGCGGCATGGGCGCCGCCCCGGTGCCCCCCTCGCCGCCGTCCAGCGTGATGAAATCCGGCGCGCTTTCCGACCCCCGCGCAGTGATCGCGGCGAAGAGATCGCCGAACGGCTCTTCCGACCCCACCGCCGTCTTGATGCCGACGGGCTTGCCGGTGATCGTCCGCACCCGGTCGATCAGGTCGAGCAGATCGTCCCAGTCGTCGACCTCGGAATGCCGGTTGGGGCTGATCCCCGCCTGACCGGGCTTCAGCCCCCGGATCGCGGCGATCTCGGGCGTCACCTTCTCGCCCGGCAGGATGCCGCCCTTGCCGGGTTTCGCGCCCTGGCTCAGCTTGATCTCGAACATGCGCACGTTCTCATGCACGGCGATGGCGCTCAGCTTCTCCTCCGACAGGTTGCCCGCCTCGTCGCGCACGCCGAACTTCGCCGTGCCGATCTGGAAGACGATGTCGCAGCCGCCCTCGAGGTGGAACGGGCTCAGCCCCCCTTCCCCGGTGTTGAGCCAGACGCCCGCCGCCTTCGCACCCCGCGACAGCGCCTGCACCGCGGGCTTGGATATCGCCCCATAGCTCATCCCCGAGATGTTGAAGAAAGACAGCGCCGTATAAGGTATGCGCGCCCCCGCCCCGATCACCATGGGTTCGGTCTTCGCAAACTGGTCGTCAAGCGGCGGAAAGGCCGCGTTCACGAAGATCGGCGTGCCCACCACGCTCAGGTTCCGGGTCGACCCGAAGGCGACCGTGTTGCCGATGCCCCCCGCCGCCCGGTCGACCCAGGCCCGCTGCGCCCGGTTGAAGGGCAGCTCTTCGCGGTCCATCGCGAAGAAATACTGCCGGAAGAATTCACCAAGCTCCGTGAACAGATGCCGGAACCGCCCGATCACCGGGTAATTGCGCCGGATCGCGTCGGCGGTCTGGGTCCGGTCTATGGCGAACATCACCACCCCGGCCAGCACCGCCAGCCCGATCAGGCCCGCGAAGGCCAGCACCATCACCTGCAGAATATAGACCGCCAGTTCCATGCCCACCTCCGCACACGCTGCCGCGTCAGACTGCGTCGCACCGCGCCCCCGATCAAGCGGCTTGGCCCGCGCCAGCTCACGCCGGGCTGACAGCCGATAACAAAAATGTAACTGGAAAGCATAAATGCCTCTGGCTTAGGCGCGAAGGCCACGCCGTCAAGCCCGCCGCGCGCGTGTTCGGCGGGAATCCCCGATGATCCGACACCGCGGCCCCACCGTAAGCCTTTTCGATGTCACCGATGACATTCCATTCCCATTTGGAGGAAACCAAAATGCTTCGCACGAAAGTTCTGGCTCTGACCGCCGCGATCGCCCTCGCCGCTCCGGCCTTCGCCGGCGGCCATTCCAAGGACATCGTCGACACCGCAGTCGGCGCGGGCACCTTCGGCACGCTCGTCGCCGCGGTCGAAGCCGCGGGTCTGGTCGAGACGCTGAAGGGCGAAGGCCCGTTCACCGTCTTCGCACCCACCGACGACGCCTTCGCGGCCCTGCCCGCCGGCACGGTCGAGAACCTGCTCAAGCCCGAGAACAAGGACCAACTCGTCGCCATCCTCACCTACCACGTGGTGGCGGGCAAGGTCATGTCGACCGACCTGACCGACGGCATGATGGCCGCCACCGTTCAGGGCGGCGAGATCACGATCGACCTCGACAACGGCGTGATGGTGAACGACGCCACCGTGACCGCGGCCGATATCGAAGCCTCGAACGGCGTGATCCACGTCATCGACAAGGTCATCCTGCCCGGCAGCTGATCTGTCCCGATCACGGCACATATTCCGGGTCCGTCGCAAGGCGGGCCCGGTTTTGCATTCTGCCCTCCGATCGGTTACCCTGCAGGCTCTTTTTTAAAGCACTCCATTTTCATCAAGACCATTTGAAAGGACGACCATGAACCGCCGTTTCATCCTGAAATCCGCCGCCGCCTTCGGAACGCTCGGATTCGTATCCGCCTGCGCCCAGGCCACCACCACCCCCGACATCGTCGACATCGCCGCGGCCGAGCCCACGTTCTCTACCCTCGTCGCGGCCCTCGGCGCCGCGGGCCTGGTCGACACGCTGAAAGGCCCCGGCCCCTTCACCGTCTTCGCGCCCACCAACGCCGCCTTCGCCGCCCTGCCCGCGGGCACGGTCGAAAACCTGCTCATGCCCGAGAACCGCGCCCGGCTGACCGACATCCTGACCTATCACGTCGTGCCGGGGATGATCACCTCGACCGATCTGATCGGGCAGCGCCTGAACGTCGCCACGCTGCAGGGGCAGAGCCTGCGCATCGACGCCGCCAACAAGCTTGGCAACGTCCGCGTCAACGATGCCCGCGTGACCCAGGCCGACATCATCGGCTCGAACGGCGTGATCCATGTGATCGACAAGGTGCTGATCCCCGCCACCTGACCGCGACAAGGCCGGAAAAGGCGGGGCGCGCGTTGCGGGCAACGCCGTAGGATGGGTGTTCGCACCCATCCTGCCGGCCCAGCCCAAGCCGGGCAGCGAATGCCGGCTTCGAGCCCAAACCGGCCACTCGTGTTCACGGCAGCCTTTCTGCGAGGCCCGTTGGAGAAACGGGGTCAGGTTGACCCCGTTTCCGGTATCCTGAACGCTGATCCTGAAGGTCCCCCGGCTTCAGTCGCGCCCGGCCATCAGTATTCCTGCGGCCAGAGCCGCCGGATCCGTAAAGCAAAGCTCATGACTCCCCGGGATGGACACGAGCCTGAACAGGCCGAGCTTTTCGCTCATGCGCGGATGCCAGCCCAAACTCTGCGGCAGCGCCGTGTCCTCGGTGCAGTTCAGATAGGACTTTGCCATGGTCATTTCGGCCGGAGCTTTCGACAATGCGATCCGGTCGGTGAACGTCGCGAAAGGATGCGCATTGAGTTGCGCAAAGGAAGATTGTGCCAACTCCAGATCGGCGTCGTTGATGAATGCCTCGCGCCAGATCGGGAATGGCAGCATCACCGAATTGTCCGGGCTCTGCGCCGCGACTTGCTCGAAAAGTGCAACGTAATGTGGCGGAACGAGGTCGTTCAAAGCCTCGTCAGGATTGGGCACGAAGGCATTCCAGTAGATCAAGCGGCGGATTCGTTCCGGAACACGGTCGGCCACGCCGGTGATGACCATTCCGCCATAGGAATGACCGAGCAGAACAACCTCTGACAGGTCGTGCTCGGCCAGATACGATACGATCGAGCCGATCGCTTCCTCAAGCCCGGTACGCCGGGAATCCCCAGGTCGGTTGCCCGCGATGGTGGGGCAGTGAACCGTGTGACCCGCCGCGCGGATCACCTCGGCGACGGGCTCGAACAGATCACCCGTGTGCCAGGCACCATGCACCAGAACGTAGATTGCCATAACCGTTCCTCCCTTAGACAATGGTCGTCAGAAACCTTCCTTGCGCGAAAGTCTCAACGCCATGACCCAGCCCGCCACAACCTTGACCCATCACGCCAACCCACCTCGCGTCTGGGACACGCGGGATGTAGCGGCGGCAGATGCCTTTGATTACTATCGCGACGGGATTTGCGCCTGCTTCATGCCGCTGAAGCCGGAACTGGCGCATTCAGCGCGAACTGGGTTTCGGTCGGTGGTGCGCTCTTGGGCGATGCCTGTCGGGGCTTTGAATACGGTGAGCGCACGGGCGCACGATGTTCATCGAACGCGCACCGAGATCGCCGCATCGCCTGAACCCGGGGTCTATGTGAACCTGCAACTGGACGGCATCTGCACGATCGCACAACGGGGCACCAAGGTTTCGTTGCACCCCGGCGAAGTGGGGATGTTCGACACAGACGCCCCCTTTGTCCTGAACCATTCGCGCCGCGCCGGGCTGCGTGTTGCTTCGCTTCTGGTGCCACGCTCGGCAATTGCCGGGTTCAACGCATCCGGCCCCCTGCGCCTGAGCGATCATGCGGTCTACGGACGCCTGGTCATGGAAGCCGCCCACGCATTGGTGCGGGCAGCAGAAGACCACAATGCCTACAGTGAACTGCATTTGCTGTTCCTGACCTTGGTGGCCATGTGTGCCGACGCGCCGGTGCATGAACCGGCAAGCCGAAACGAGGCACAGCGCGCCAGAATCTACTCGGCAATCCGAACCAATGCCGCCCGTTCGGGTTGGACTCTTGCCGATTGTGCAGCCGAGTTGGGCCTGTCGACCCGGCAAATACAGCGGCTTCTGGCAGATGGAGAGGATGGCTTCTCGACTGCCCTGACGCGCGAACGTCTGGCCATGGGGGCACGTTTGCTGCGTGATGACACCCGACAGCATCTGCCTGTCGCCGATATCGCTCTCGCGGTAGGGTATTCCGACCCCGCTCCTTTTTCCCGGGCGTTCCGAGCAGCGTATGATGCCAGCCCCGGCGAATGGCGAAACCGGACTTGCAGCACTCTGCCTTAGCCGGGGTCATGGGTTCCATCGCCGGCGCCTCCGAGTGTTCGGCCGGCCATCTTGCGCGGCGCGCTCTGTCGCCGCCTCCGTCTGCGCGGCCTGAGGCTGCGCCGTGAACTCGCCCGCACCGGCAGGATCACCCGCTTCTCGGGGCCGGATGGCAGATCGCCGGGGCCTCATCGACGACGTCTTCAAACCGGTCGATCACTGGCTGGGGGAGAGGTCGGGGCGCCATTCGCCC
>CAZNMV010000153.1:0-7527 GCA_964573835.1 uncultured Aestuariivita sp.
GGGTCGGTCTGCTGCGACCCCTCAATCAAGGGCGAGCGCATCGGTGCCGTGCCGGGCCCCATCGCGGGCTGCGGGATCGAGGACGCGGTGCGCATCACCTCTGTCGCGGGTGTGCGCCTGAGCACACCCGCCACCATCGACTGCACCACCGCCAAGGCGCTGAACCGCTGGGTTGAGAACGGCGTGCAGCTGTCGCTGCGCCCCAAGGGGCAGGTCGTGGAACTGCGGGTCGCCGCCAGCTATGTCTGCCGCATCCGCAACAACCAGCCGGGGGCGCGCATTTCCGAACACGGGCGCGGGCGCGCCATCGACATCTCGGGCTTCGTCATGGACGACGGCGAGGTGATCACCGTGCTGGGCCACTGGAACAAGCGCGGCTACCGGGACGAGATGCGCCGTCTGCACCGCACAGCCTGCGGCGTCTTCGGCACCGTGCTTGGCCCCGAAAGCGACCGCTTTCATCAGGATCACTTCCACTTCGACACCGCCCGCCACCGCAACGGGCCGTTCTGTCGTTAGCGCAGGATCAATCGCGGCGCGGGGCCGAGGGGCAGGGGGCCCAAAGCCACGAAGCCGCCGCGCAGGTTCAGCTGGAGGTCCAGCCTTTCGGGGTTGCCGCCAAGCCGTTCCAGCATCGTCAGGCTGCGCCGCGCGGCCTCCGCCGCCTGCGGGGGCAGCGCGCCCGAGGTTTCGGCCATCGCCAGCATCTCGCGCCAGTTCTCGGCCTTTACGGTGATCGTGCCTTCGGGGCGGCCTTCGGCATCGACGGTGAAGCGGCCCGCCGCCATCAGGCGCAACCCGCCCCAGGCGGCCTCGGCCAGCCGCAGGTCCACCTCCCGGGGCTGCGGGCGGGCAATCTCGATCGCGCTGCGGTCCCAGGGTTTGTCGAAGGTCACGCGGGCATCGAGCGTGAAGACCTCGAACGCGGGCGGCAGGCTGCGCGAGATGCGCGCGGCTTCGCGCAGACCGGGGCCGGGCGACAGCGCCTCGGCGGTCAGCGACAGGGCATAGGTTTCAGACGCGTCTTCCGCCTGCTGCATCGACAGGACCAGCGTGTCGGCGCGGATCACATCGCCATCGGGCGCGATCACCGACCAGGGCCCGGCACGCAGCGCCAGTTTTTCCACCTGCAGCGCCACGCCCGGGCGCAGCCGCAGGTCGGCCGCCATGTCCTGCGCTGTCAGATCTGCGGTGCGGTCGAACCAGGACAGCCGTTGCGCGGTGTCGGGAAAGCGCAAGCTCAGATGCCCCGGCCAGGCCGCGCGGCTGTCGAGGGTGAGGGCATCCGCGCTCCAGGCCGCGCCGGTGGCGGGGTCGGCCAGCGCGGGGGCGGCAATCACCGTCACATGGCGCGACGGAAAGCCCGTCGTCGTCATCGTCGCGTAATCGGCCTGCCAGCCGCGCGCGCCCTGCGCCGCGAACCACGCGTCGAGCGACTGGCGCAGGCCCCAGCCCGCCGCCCACCACCAGACCGACCAGCCCAAGCCCAGAACCAGCGCGATCGAGATCAGCCGCCGCATCGCCGCCCCCCTTTTCCCCATGCCTGCCTTGGTGTTTATAGGCCGGGTTCGCGAAGGACCAGCCGCCATGACAATGTGGGTTTTCGGATACGGATCGCTCTTGTGGAACCCCGGTTTCCCGGTGGCCGAGGCGCGCGTCGCCACGCTGCATGACTATGCGCGGTCCTTCTGCATGCGCTCGATCCACCATCGCGGCAGCGTGGCGCGGCCGGGGCTTGTGCTGGCGCTCGACCATGCGCCGGGGGCGGCCTGCCGGGGGCTGGGCCTGCGCGTCGCGCCGGGGGTTGAAGACCGCACGCTGGCCTATCTGCGCGAACGTGAACTGATCTCGTCGGCCTATCTCGAACGCGACTTGCCGATCCGCTTCGAGGATGGCGGGGTCGTCACCGCGCTTGTCTATGTCATCGACGCCGACCATGGGCAGTATTGCGGGGGGCTCAGCCTCGAGGATCAGGCACAGATCATCGCGCAGGCCTGCGGCGACCGGGGCCCAAACACCGAATATCTGTTCAACACCGCCGCCCATCTGCACGAGATCGGGCTTGCCGACCCCGATCTTGACTGGCTGAGCGACCGTGTGCGCGCACTTGCGGGATAAGTCCTTGGCGTGGCCGCCCCTTTGCCTGTAGGCTATGGAAAAAGAGCAGAACAGGTTCAGGCGGGACCATGGCGCACCGTGCGGCCGAAATAAGGCCCCAGTTTTCACAGCCGATTCGGCAGATTTTGACAATGTTGCTCGTGCTGGGCCTGTCGGGGCTGGGCGCGTTTCTGGCCTTGCCGCAGGTCCTGCCGGTGTTCGAGGCGAACCCCTGGCTCAACGGGTTCATCTCGTTCGTCTTCGTCATCGGCGTCCTCGCCTGCTTTTGGCAGGTCATCCAGCTGATCGGCTGCGTGCGCTGGATCGAAAGCTTCGCCTCGGACGAAGGCGAACCTGCCGCCGCCGCGCCCCGGCTTCTGGCGCCGCTTGCGTCGCTTCTGCGGACGCGCGGCGCGCGGATGCAGATCAACGCGACCTCGACACGGTCAATCCTCGATTCCGTCGCGACCCGCATCGACGAGGCGCGCGAGATCACGCGCTATATCGTCAACCTGCTGATCTTCCTTGGTCTTCTGGGCACGTTCTATGGCCTGGCCACCACCGTTCCCGCGGTCGTCGACACGATCCGCAGTCTTGTGCCACAGGAAGGCGAAGGCGGCGTCGATGTGTTCAACCGCCTGATGACTGGTCTCGAGGCGCAGCTGGGCGGCATGGGTGTCGCCTTCGCATCCTCGCTTCTGGGGCTGGCGGGGTCGCTGATCGTCGGGCTGCTCGAACTGTTCGCAGGCCATGGTCAGAACCGCTTCTACCGCGAGCTCGAGGAATGGCTGTCGTCGATCACGCGGGTCGGTTTTTCCAGCGGGGAAGAAGGCGGCGGCGATCAGGCGGCGATGACGGGCGTTCTCGACCAGATGGCCGAACAGATGGAGGCGCTCCAGCAGATGTTCACCCAGTCCGACGTCAGCCGGTCGATGCTGGACGAACGGATGGGCGAGCTGGTCACCGCCATCGGCGCGCTGGCGCATCGGGTCGATGCCGACCGTGGCGCCACCGCTGCGCTGACCCGCGTGGCCGAAGGGCAGGAAAAGATTGTCGAACTGCTGATCCAGCAGGCGACGGACGGCGTCGATGCCGAAAGCCGCGTACGTCTGCGGTCGATCGACTTCCAAATGCTGCGGATCCTCGAAGAACTCTCCGCCGGGCGTCAGGAAACGCTGGCCATGCTGCGCAAGGATATCGACCGCGCGCTGGGACTGATGGACCAGCGCCCGGCCCGCGTGACGCTGAAGGCCCGTACGACGCAACAGCCGGACGAAGGGGGCTAAACCATGGCGCTGTCGCGGCGCACGGGGCAACGGTTCCAAGGATCGATCTGGCCGGGCTTTGTCGATGCGATGACCAGCCTTCTGCTGGTGCTGATGTTCGTTCTGACGATCTTCATGATCGTGCAGTTCGTGCTGCGTGAAACCATCTCGGGGCAACAGGACCGGCTGAACGCGCTGTCCGCCGAGATCGCGGTGCTTGCCACGGCGCTGGACCTCGAGGAACGGCGCGGAAACGAGCTGGAAGCGCGTCTTGGCGCGCTGACCGCGACGCTGAACGACGCGCAGACCGATCTTGACCGGCAATCGGCGCTGATCGCCTCGCTTACTTCGGAACGCGATGCGCAGGACGCCGCATTGGCCGAGGCGCAGACCCGCATCACCAGCTTCGAGGCGCAGGTCGCCGCCCTTCTGGCCGACCGCGACCGCGCGCTGGGCACGGTGACCGAACTGGAAACCCTGCGCGATCAATTGCTGTCGGAACAGGAGGCACTGAACCTTGCCCTTGCGCGCAGCCGGACGGAAATCGACGCCCAGGCCGAAGCCGCGCGGCTTGCCGCCGCCCGGCGCGAGGCGCTGGAAGCCCTGATCGCCGATCTGCGCGCGCGTGGCGATGAGGCTGCGGCGCGCATCGGCGCGCTGGAGACTGCGGGCACCGAAGCCGCCGCACGTATCGACGACCTCGAGGCGCAGCTGACCGCGGAAGAGGCCGCGCGCCTTGCCGAAGCCGCCGCGGCGCAGGCGCTGCGCGCCCGGTTGGAGAACGCCGATGCCGAACTCACTGCGATGACGCTGGCGCTGGAAGAACAGCGCCGCCGCGCGGAAGAAACGCTGACCCTTCTCGCCGCTGCCGAAGCGGCGCAGGCCGACCTTGACGCGAAACTCCTCGCCGCGCTCAGCCGGGCCGAGACGGCCGAGGAAGAGGCCGCCGCCCGTGCCGCCATCGAAGCCGATCTGGCCGCAGCGCAGGCCGCGATTGACGATCAGGAGGCCTTGCGCGCAAGGCTCATCGCCGCGCTTGCCGCGCAAGAGGCCGCGCAGCGCGAAGCGGCCGAACAGATGACGCTGGCCGAACAGCGTGCGGCCCTACTGGCCACCGCGAACCGGGCGCTGGCGGAGACGGAAAGTGCCTCCACCGAAAGTCAGCGGCAGGTGGCGCTGCTCAACCAGCAGGTGGCGGCATTGCGCACGCAGCTTGGCGAATTGCAGGCGCTGCTGGACGAATCTAAGTCCCGAGATGCCGTCGCGCAGGTGCAGTTGCAGACGCTGGGCGCCGATCTGAACACCGCGCTTGCCCGCGCCGCCGCCGAAGAACGCCGCCGCCGCCAGCTGGAAGAGGCCGAACGCCTCCGGATCGAAGCGGAAGCCGCCGCCTTGGCCAGGGAACAAGAGGCCGAACGCCTCCGGCTGGAAGCGGAAGCCGCGGCTCTGGCAGAGGAAAAGCAGGACCTCGAACGCTACCGGTCGGAATTCTTCGGACGGCTGCGCGACCTGATCGGCACGCAGGAAGGGGTGCAGATCGTCGGCGACCGCTTTGTCTTTTCCTCCGAAGTGCTCTTTGGCCCCGGCAGCGCGGATCTGTCGGATGAAGGCCGCGCCGAGATCGCCAAGATCGCGGGGCTTCTGCGCTCCATCTCGGACGATATCCCGGCCGAGATCGACTGGATCATCCGGGTGGACGGGCATACCGACAACGTGCCGCTGTCGGGGTTCGGCCTGTTCGCCGACAACTGGGAACTGAGCCAGGCGCGTGCCCTGTCGGTCGTGCGTTACATGATCGAAGCCCACGGCATCCGGCCCACCCGGCTGGCCGCGAACGGTTTCGGGGAATACCAGCCCATCGCCACCGGCGACAGCGAAGCGGCGCGCGCCCAGAACCGGCGGATCGAACTGAAGCTGACCGAACGCTAAGGGATATCCGCCGCGATCTGCGCGCTGCCTAGCACGTTATTGCCGCGCATCAGAAGGACACGGCCCTGATAGCGCCCGGGCGGCCAGCCTTCGGCGGGCCGCCTCTTGCCTATGGCGCGGAAGGCCTGCGCCTGCGTGCGGTCGAGCCCGATTTCCTGCGATACGACGATGTCGCCCGGCCCGGTCATCTGCATCGACAGGATGTCGCCTGCCCGCACACCCCAGACCAGCGCATGGATCACGATCACGTCCGAGGTGCGGGTGATCGCGGTTTCCGCCGTGCCGGCCTTGATCGCGTCGAAGTCGGGCATGTGATCTGCAAAGGCGAAGGCCAGAAGCCCGCCCGGCACATAGGGCACGGGACCCGACCAGAGCGGCGCATCCCCCGCCGGCGCCAGCGCGCAGGCGGTGTCGTCGCCGGGGCCGAAGGGGTCGATCTCTTCCCCGTTGTGGCGCAGGCTCAGGTGCAGGTGGGGGAACTGGGTCCGCCCCGAAAGCCCGATCCGGCCCAGCACGTCGCCGGTTTCGACCCGGTCGCCCGGGCGCACCGCGACGCTGCCCAGCGCAAGGTGGCAATACTGCGTCTCCCAACCCTGTCCATGGTCGATGGCAACGCCGTTGCCGCAGTCGCGCCCCGCGACCGCCTCGCGCGTCGCATCCGAATAAAGCTGATCCGCCATCCCGTCGCGCATGCCGCGCACCCGGCCCGGGGCGGCGGCCAGCACGTTCACCCCTGCCTCCATCGCGCGAAGGGTGGGCAGGGCGATGTCGGTGCCGGAATGGCCGTCATAGCTCAGCGGGCCGCAGGTGAAGTCGCGCGCGCCGGGGCCGGGGTCGCGGTCCATGTATTGCTGGATGTAGCAGGTTTCGCCCAGCACGCATGCGACGGGAAAGGCAAGACGGGGCGCGTCCTGCGCCCGCGACATGGCAGGCCCCATGGACAGCAACAGGGTGAGAAGGGCAGGTCTGATCATGCGTGCAGCCTAGCCGCGTACCCCGCGCCGGGGAAGCGGTCACCGCATCACAGGGCCGTCAGCCAATCATCCGTCAGCCGGTCAAGCGCGGCCCAGTCGGTGTATTCCACGTCCGTGCCGCGCCGGGCGGTCGGATCCTTCTGGGACTGGATGTAGCGCATCGCCCAGATGGTGAACCAGTTGTATTCGGTGAAGCGGAACGCGCCCGCGACATGTTCGACCCGGGCAGGGGTCCAGCCGGTCTCTGACTTGAACCGCTCCACGCAGTCGGCAAGACCCTCCCGGTCTTCGGGGTCCTCGCCCGCCGCGGCAAGCGAGACCGAGACAAAGAGATTGGGGATCGCGTCCAGCGCCTTGGCCTCGCGCGCGGCCAGCGTGACAAGATCGGGCTGATACCGCCCCGCATGAACCGACCCCAGAAGGATCGCCGCCCCGGCGCCGTCCAGCGCGGGCTCGGTGTCCATCGCGGCCTCGGCGGGCAGGAGTTCCACGACATGGCCCGCCCGGGCGATCCGCTGCTGGATGTGCCGCGCGATCCTGCGCGTCTGCCCTTCGGTCGTCGCGTAGATGATCGTGATCTGCATCATGCTCTCCTGTGCGATTCGGGCAGAGGATGGCAGGCGCGGGCGGCACCTGCCTTGATGCGGGACAGTTCGGCACGAAAAAAGGGCGGCCGAAGCCGCCCTTTTGTCTGGTTATCCCCGACGTCTCAGTCCGCGGTCAGGAGCGGCGGCTTGTTCCCGGTCAGGCGCGGCTTGTCCGGCCCTGCGATCTGCAGGTCGAGCTTGCTGTCGCGCACGACGACCTTGACGACACCACCCTTGGCGAGCTTGCCGAACAGCAGTTCCTCGGCCAGCGGCTTCTTGATGTGTTCCTGGATCACGCGGCCCAGGGGACGCGCGCCCATCTTGTCGTCATAGCCCTTGTCGCCCAGCCATTCGGCAGCGGCGCGTGTCAGTTCGATGGTCACGCCCCGGTCCAGAAGCTGCGCTTCCAGCTGCATGACGAACTTCTCGACCACCTGCAGGATCACTTCCTTCGGCAGCGGCGCGAAGCTGATGACCGCGTCCAGACGGTTGCGGAATTCCGGCGTGAACATCCGTTCGATGGCGGCCGTATCTTCGCCCTCGCGCCGGTCGCGGCCGAAACCGATGGCTTCCTTGGCCTGTTCGGACGCGCCTGCGTTCGACGTCATGATCAGCACGACATTGCGGAAATCCACCGTCCGCCCGTTATGGTCGGTCAGCTTGCCGTGATCCATC
>CAZNMV010000154.1:0-7486 GCA_964573835.1 uncultured Aestuariivita sp.
CCGTTGAAGCCGCTTCTCGATCAGGTCGTGGTCTTCGGCCTGGGCGGCGCGCATTTCTACATCTCGCAATCTGACAAGGGCGGCATGGTCTTTGGCGGCGATTTGGACTGGTACAAATCCTATGCCCAGAAGGGTAACCTGCCCATCGTGCAGGACGTGGCCGAGGCCGCGATGTCGGTCCTGCCGTGCCTTGGCCGGGTGAAACTGCTGCGCCACTGGTCGGGGCTTGTCGACATGTCGATGGATGGATCGCATTTCATCTGCAAGACGCCGCTCGACAACCTTTACCTGAATGCCGGGTGGAACTACGGCGGGTTCAAGGCCAGTCCCGCCTCGGGCTGGTGGTTCGCCGACCTTATCGCCAACGACCGGCCCGCGCCGATGATCGCACCTT
This sequence comes from uncultured Aestuariivita sp., assembly GCA_964573835.1. Classification (GTDB taxonomy): domain Bacteria; phylum Pseudomonadota; class Alphaproteobacteria; order Rhodobacterales; family Rhodobacteraceae; genus JAGYKE01. Next base: position 395 of record CAZNMV010000154.1, read on the forward strand.
TCGACCTGAAACGGTTCGCGCGAGGAGTTCAGATCGACGAACGCGGCGCCGGGCCGGATTGCAAGCTTCACGGATAGGATAGGATGCTACGGATTGACTGCCCCTTCTGCGGCATCCGCGACCACAGCGAATTCAGCTATGGCGGCGACGGTTCGATCACCTGGCCCGCCCTCGATGCGCCGATGCAGGACTGGCACGACGCGGTCTTCCTGCGCGAAAATATCTGCGGGCGGCAGGTCGAGACCTGGCAGCATGTCCATGGCTGCCGCATGTGGCTGATGGTCGAGCGCGATACCCTGACGCATGAGATCTTTTCGGTCCGCCCCGCCCATCCGGGCCTGACGTCGGCGCTGGAGGCGGCGGAATGACCGCCCGGCGTCTGGACAAAGGCGGCCGGATCGACCGGAGCCGCCCCGTCACCTTCCGCTGGGACGGGATGACGTATCGCGGCTTCAGGGGTGATACGTTGGCCTCTGCGCTGATGGCGAACGGCCAGACCGTTCTGGGCCGCAGTTTCAAATACCACCGACCCCGCGGCATCATGTCGGCGGGCGTCGAGGAATCCGGGGCCATTGTCTCGGTGGGCGCAGGCGCGCGGCGTGAGCCGAACGTCAAGGCGACGATGCAGGAGCTCTATGACGGGCTGGACGCCTCGGGGCAGAACGCCTGGCCGAATGTGCGTTTCGATCTGGGTGCGGTGAACGGGCTTTTCGGGCGCTTTTTCTCGGCCGGGTTCTACTACAAGACCTTTATGGGTCTGCCGCCCTTCGAATGGGGGCGCGGAACGGGCCTCTGGATGCAGTACGAAAAGCTGATCCGCAAGGCCGCCGGGATGGGGACGGCCAGCCGCGAACCCGACCCGGATTGCTATGACCACGCCCATGCCTTCTGCGATATCCTAGTCGTGGGCGCCGGCCCCGCCGGTCTCAACGCCGCGCTTACGGCGGCCAAGGCGGGCCGTGACGTAATGTTGGCCGAGCAGGATTTCGAGCTGGGCGGTGATTATCTGAACGATCCCAAAGCCGAGGAGGAGCGGGCCACGCTGGTCGCCGCCGTAGTCGGCGCGGGGGTGCGGGTTCTCACCCGAACCACGGCTTTCGGCCTCTATGACGGTGGTGTCGCGGGGCTGGTGGAGCGGGTGACCGACCATCTGGCCACGCCTGATCCGCATCTGCCGCGCCAGCGGTTCTGGACGGTGCGGGCGGGTGCGACGGTGCTGGCGACCGGGGCGCTTGAACGCTCGGTGGCCTTTGCGAACAACGACCGGCCCGGCGTGATGACGGCGGCGGCGGCGCGCAGCTACCTCAACCGATTCGGCATCCTGCCCGGCCAGCGCATCGTCATCGCCACGACCAACGACAGCGCCCATAGCCTTGCGGGTGATCTGGCCGCCGCCGGGGCCGAGGTGGTGCTGGCCGATGCGCGGGGTGTTGTCGCATCGGCCCCTGAAGGGGTGAGCCTGCGGCCGGGTCTGGCGCCCCTGTCTGTTCTTGGTCGGCGCGGCGTGGAAGGCATCAGGCTCGCCGCTCGCTCAGGCGCGGGCTGGGCCGAAGCTACCCACGAAGACTGTGACCTTTTGCTGGTGTCCGGCGGCTGGTCGCCAGTTGTGAACCTCTCCTCGCATCGGGGGGCAAAGCCGGTCTGGAACGCCGAACTGGCCTGTTTCCTCGCCGGACCGAGCGAAGAGCCGATCCATATGGCAGGCTCTGCCGATGGTGTCTGGAACAGGGCGGATTGCGCCGCCTCGGGCGCGACGGCGGCGCGGCGGGCAATGGGCGAGGCCACCGAAACCGTCGCCCCGGGGGGCTGGGCGCGGCCGATCCGGCCCCTGTACGAGGTGCGCCTGCCGGGGGCCAAGGCCAAGGCCTTCGTCGATCCACAACATGACGTGACCGGCGACGATGTGCGCCTTGCCCATCAGGAGGGCTTCGTCTCGGTCGAGCATCTGAAACGCTACACTACGCTCGGCATGGCCACCGATCAGGGCAAGATGGGCAATGTCATCGGCCTTGCCCTGATGGCCGAAGCGCTTGGCCGCGAGGTTCCCGCCGTCGGCACCACCCGTTTCCGCCCGCCCTATACGCCCGTCGCCATCGGCGCTCTGGCGGGGCGCAATGTGGCGGGTCACTTCAAGCCTTTGCGCCGCACACCACTGCATGACTGGAACCTCCGCCATGGCGCGACGATGACCGAGGCCGGCCTCTGGCAACGGTCATGGTACTTCGCGCGGAAAGGCGAAACCATCGCCGAGGCCTATGTCCGCGAGGCCACGACGGTGCGCGAGACGGTCGGCATCTGCGATGTCAGCTCGCTCGGCAAGATCGCGGTGCAGGGGCCGGACGCGGCGGAGTTTCTGAACCGCGTCTATACCAATGCCTTCGCCAAACTGCCCGTGGGCAAGGCGCGCTATGGCATCATGCTGCGCGACGACGGTATCGTCATGGATGACGGCACCACATGGCGCCTGGGCGCGTCCGATTTCCTGATGACCACGACCACGACCAATGCCGGCAAGGTCATGGTCTGGCTTGAGGAATTGTTGCAGACCCGCTGGCCCGACCTGCGGGTACATGTCACCTCGGTCACAGACCGCTGGGCGGGGGTGTCGGTCGCCGGGCCAAAGGCCCGCGCGGCGATTGCCGCTTGCCTTCAGACGGGGGCGGACATCTCGAACGAGGCGCTGCCCTTCATGGGCGTCGCACCGCTGACGCTCAGGGACGGAACCCCGGGACTGATCGCCCGGATCAGTTTTTCCGGAGAACTCGCCTATGAGCTCTACGTCCCCGCCGATCAGGGCGAGGCGATGATGGACCTGCTTTGGCCTGCCGTCGAAAGCCTTGGCGGCTGCCTCTACGGGCTGGAAGCGCTCGGCGCATTGCGGATCGAGAAGGGCCATGTGACGGGCGCCGAACTCGACGGCCGCATGACCATCGACGATGCCGGTCTCGGCAAGATGGCCTCTACCAAGAAACCCTTCATCGGCTCTACCTTGCGCCAGCGGCCGGACCTGACCCGCGCCGACCGGCCGCGTCTGGTGGGGATCTTCCCCAAGGACCGTAGCCAGACCTTCAATGGCGGCGCGCTGCTTTGTGCCGAAGGCGAGGTGTCGGGCTTCGGCGAGGGCTGGATCACCGCCGTGACCCATTCCCCGGCATTCGGCCACTGGATCGGGCTTGGGTACATTTCTGGCGGGCACGAGGCCTGGGCGGGCAGGGCCGTCACCGCCGCTGATCCGGTGCGCAGGGGCAATGTCGAGGTCGAGATTGTCTCGCCCTATATGTTCGACCCTGAGGGAGTGAGGATGCATGGCTGACGATGTTTCCGCAGTCGGGGGCCATCTGGTACCGGGCCTCAGGGGCCGGCCCGGCGCGGCCGGAGTCCGGATCGCCGAGGTTCGTCCCTTCGCCCTGTTCCAGTTCGCTGCCTGGCCCGACACACTGGCGCAGACCGGCGCCGAAGCGGCCGAGGCCGCGGGTGCGAAGACCGCGCCCGCACCGGGTCGGGCGGCCACGGGCGCGCATGGCACACTGCTGCGCGTCGAGCCGCTGAAATGGTGGCTGGTCGGTGGTACGGGCGCGGCGCCGGTGCCGGTTGCGGGTTCAGGCGCAGTGCTTGACCTTTCACATTCCCGCACCCGGTTGCATATCAGCGGCCCGCAAGCGACCCGGCTTCTGAACCATGTCCTGCCGATTGATCTGTCAGCCGGGGCCTTCCCCGACGGCGCCGTCGCCTCCACGGCCTTCCACCATGTCGGCGTGACGCTCTGGCGCGACGGGACCGGCTTCACGCTTTTCCTGCCGCGCAGCTTCGCGGCCTCGCTCTGCGAAATCCTGACCGAAAGCGCTGCGCAATACGGGCTGGAGATCGCCTGAACCATAACGTCACCATCCAAGGGAGGGTCCCGAGATGAAACCGCATATGCCGCTCGACGAATTGCTCGATGCTCTTGCCCGCAACGCCGCCCTGCCGGACGAACTGGCCGAGGCGACGCCGCCGCAAATCTACACTTCGCCGGAATTCCTCGAACTGGAACTGGACGAGATCTTCAACCATGAATGGTTCTGCGTCGGGCGCGAGGATGAATACGAAAACCCCGGCGACTACCGCGCCACGACGATCGGCCGCGACCCGGTGATCGTGCTGCGCGACCGAGGGGCAAACTGCGCGCGATGTCGAACATCTGCCGTCACCGGATGTCGACGCTTCTGGAAGGAGCGGGCAACATCAAGGGCCGCATCAGCTGCCCCTACCACGCCTGGACCTACAATCTGGACGGCCAGTTGATCGGCGCGGCTTATATGCGTGACAATTTCGACAAGAAAGAAGTCTGCCTGCCGCAGTTTCAGGTCGAGGTCTGGCAGGGCTGGGTCTATGTCTCGCTCGACCCCGACGCAGCACCTTTGGCGCCGCGTCTGGCGAAGCTGTCGGAGCGGTTGGAGAACTACCAGCTGCCGAAATACCGGACTCTGTTCCGGGCCGAAGAGATCTGGGACACGAACTGGAAGATCCTCGTCCAGAACTTCACCGAGGGGTATCATCTGTTCGTCGCCCATTCCCAGACGATCGAACCGGCGATGCCTACGAAACTGGCGAATGCAATGCATGGCGGGGATGGCTACAGCCTCTACGAGCAGGGGCGCGTGCCCGGAAAGTCCTATGAGCGCAACTCAGTCATAGTGGCAGACAATCCCATGCTGACCGACGACGAGCGGGGCAAGGCCGTCTTGTCGGCGATCTTCCCCTGTCACGTCTTCTCGGTCGTTGCCGAACGCACCTTCTGGCTGTCGCTGCAACCCTATGGCACCGACAGGGTCAAGGTGTTCTGGGGGGGCGGATGCCTATCCCGGCGCGGTTCCCGATGAGCCGGAGGCACGCGCTGCCTATGCCGCCGAACTCAAGGCAGGTTTCGACCGCATCAATGACGAGGACAAGCCGATCATCGGCGGCATCGTCAAGAACGCCGGGGCGCTGGCCGCCGCGCCGGGACGGCTGTCACCCAAGGAACGGACTGTCTGGTACTTCCAACAATATCTCGCACGAACACTTTGCCGGCATCGTTCGGAGAACAAAGAGGTGAAAGCAGGCTGAGGCTCCGCCTCATCGCATCGTGGAGAAGCAAGCAGTATTACGAATGACTGACTCAACGCCTTGAATGGCGCTCCGCGAGGCGAGCCGGCGACGACGGGTCGAAAACAGACCGGGATGATCCCCGGGCTAGGCTGCCTACCCTCTGGCTGGCGCAAGGCATGGAAGGAATTGCGTTCCCCAACGCGCCGCAGAGCATCATTTTTCTCCTGGAGGATCGGATAAATTGTCTAACATTAACAGAGACTTGGCGTATGCGCTGCAGGGATCTGGCTCATTTGTGTGAACCGCTTTCAACCTTGGGCAACGTGATCAACAATGCGCTCGACTTGAAATCGGAAGAGCACTTAAAAGCCTGTCACTGAGGTGCTGCAAGACATCCAGGCTCACCTGTACGATCTCCACGGTCTGAAGGATTTCCCTGAGTATATGAAACCGCATTGACCTGGCCAGATACACAGGGTTCGGGCCAATGCGCAGCAATCCGTTGCAACTTCCAGATTTCCTCAATCCGACAAATATTTCTCAGTTGTTACGAGCGGCAACTTGGGGATGTTAAGCTAGGTATGTTTCCGATCAACCTCTTTCGTCAATTTGAGCCCATAAGGTCGACCTAGTCAGAAAATGCCCTCATCTGGACTTTGCGAAGCCGGCAATACAACCAGATCAGACCGCATCATGCCCTCAACATGCGCCCACCAATCCCGGAAACCTTATTAGAGAAACCGCAAATCAGTGGTACTGAAATTGGGGGCTAGACACCCTGACGTTGTCCCCTCCACCTAATCCAGTTCGAGGCAGACACTGGCCCAACCGAAAGGACCAGAGATGAAGCGCAGCAAGTTCAACAAAGACCAGATCATCGGCATTTTGAAGGAGGATGAGGCAGGCGTTTTCGTCGCCGATCTGTGAAGTGGTCCCTGTTTTTCAGACAACTCAGCGGCTGATCTAAGGTGTATCCGAGTTGGTTGCCTAGCCTGATCTGATTGGTCCGGTTTGATCGGGGCTGTCTTAGCTGAAGATAGTAGCCTCAGTACTGCCACTTCTCCAAGTACTAGGCTTAGGTGATGAGCCTGCGCTCCTCGATTTCTTGTTCTGTTGAGATGGCTAACAATTACACCTTATCAGTGCGTTCGATAAGAGCGGCTTCGGTCTCGCCATCTTCGCGGGTAATGGTCTCCCATCCGCCGGAGGTCCACACCATCGCGGAAGCCGTGTCTGCACCAGGTACTTCGCTGAAAAAACCAATAAAACGTGCCGATTAGTTGACTGCTACAGCAGCCTATGTCAGCTTCTGAAGCATGAAAAAAATCGCCCTTTTCTTAGTTGCTCTTGCGCCACTCAACTCAGCTTCAGCGGACACTGTGGAGCAGACCTTTCAACGGGCCATAAATCGCGAAGGCGAAGCGTGCACTCGTGTTACTTTGGTTGAGGGGATAGCAAAAACAAGCAGCGGGGAAACCGTCGTTGCCGTGGCATGCGCGGATGGAAACGCTTACGCATTTATCGTGAAGCGCGACTACTCCATTGAATATATTTCAAGCTGCACAACTCTTGAACGCACCTGGGGTCAACCCTGCTTTAATTGAGCCCCCGTTTCTGCCGAAAATTTAAACTTAGTATCGTGCTTAGATGCGCGCACCGGTCATTTCAAAGCCTGCTCGAGTTCGGCCATGCGAGCCTCTATTTCGGTTGTTTCCAGCGTCTGCCGATAGGCTTCCACCAAAGACATAATATGCGCGCCCTCGGTCGGGGTCAGGTCGCCCAGCGCCACCGCTTCCAGCACAGCGCCAGCCGCCGTTGCAGCATAGTAGGCGGTTTTCATACGGGGCAGTTCGAATTGCACCGGGGCGTCGCGCTTTGGCGGGGCGATACGCTCAAGGCACAAGCGCAGAGCCGTTGTGTCGCCTGCCAGGGCCATGCTCACAGCTTGGCGGGTCAAACTTCAGCCTCGCCATCCAAGAGCGCCAGCGCGGCTATTGTGACCTTGTGGCGCGCGCCCTTGGG
>CAZNMV010000155.1:0-7385 GCA_964573835.1 uncultured Aestuariivita sp.
AGGCCGGCCAGAGGCTGGTCGGGCAGGCACCGGATTTCGACGTCCCTTCGGACCGGGGTCAAGTCCGATGGCGGCCACTGCCGTTGACAACGGCCCCAAAGACTTTAATTTTTTTTATCAAGTCTGACAGGTTCCTTTAGCCGAACCGGCTGACGCGCCTGAAAGATAAGGATTTGCCGCTTGCCCTCACAGACACGGAGCAGTCCCGCAGTCGCCGATACTGCCGGAGATGGTGGATATCTGGCGGGCTGCGCGGGCGCCTTGATTGCTCATGGAATCTTCGCTGAGGGGCTAGCCAATGCTTAGAGGAACGGTCACAGCGGCGCTGCTTTACCTGTCGGGTCTGGGCGCCGCTCATGCAGAGACGATCAGCATCTGGTGCAGCAACGATCTGTTCCGGATCGACACGGCGCGCAACACCTTCGAGTCGCAGGGGCGTGTCACGCGCATCTCCTGGATCTTCGACGGGGAGTGGATCCGCCTGACTTTCCCGAACGGAACCGATCGTTTGGCGTTCTCCAGCAAGAACGGCTACGTCATCCAGAACGGCAAGCAAATCGATGCAGGCTGCAGGTTCAGCAATCCCGAAGCGCTTGCGAGGATCAAGATCGCGCCCACGGCAAACCTGAGGTTGGAGTTCATCGCACTTCCCGAGCCGGAGCGGAAAGTCATTCAGGAACTGATGTCCCTGAACGGATACTACAATTCGACGATCGACGGGCTTTGGGGCACAGGCACCGAAGACGCCCTTCTGCGCTACAAGGACTTTGTCGAAAACGTCACCGCACAGAAATACCCGATCGAGACGCCGCTTGGCGCATCGCGGTACCTTCAGGTCATCATGCAATTGTCCTACGACGATGGCGAAGGTGACGAATGTGACGGCTGCGAAGAGACGATGACGTCCCGGCCTTCCTTCGATTGCGGCCGAGCCACGACTGCCGATGAACGCGCCATCTGCACCAATCCCACCCTGATGGAACTCGACAACATCCTGAATCAGGGTTTCGGACAGGTGGTGCAGAACAGGGGGCAACAGACGGCACAGATCGTGGGGCGCCTTCATCTCGATCGTCGGCGCCAGTGTGGCGCGAACCAGGCGTGCATCGAACAGGTCCAGCGGGATGCGATCAGGCGCTTCATTGCCTTGGGCGCGCAGGTGACCGTGCCACCCGGGGCCAGCACCCAGGCCACCGTCGCCAAGGAGCCGGAGGCACCCAAGCCCCAGCCGGTCGACTACATCAAGCAGGACGAAGCCAGTTATGTCCTGGAGTCGATCCGGCAGTTTGCGACCGAAAGCCCCAATGAACTGACTGTCGACTTCGTCATCAATTTCGACCGCCTGCGTCAGGCGGCGTCCGGCGGGTGGAACCAGACGAAAGCGCAGCAATTCGAGGCCGTGCTGGCCGAGATCGGCGCGACGCCCGCGCTGGCGCAGCGCATTTCGTCGGCCCGCGTCAACTTTGCCCGGGAACAGACCGAGAAGAAGGCGCGGGCCAGCGCCGGGCTCGCCCAGACACTCGGGGAATTGAAGACGTGGGTTCTGAACAACGCCATTTCGGAACACGCCCCCGATATCGCGCAGTTCCTCAAGCGCGGTGAAGAGGTTCTTTCACGGGGCAACTACGAGGAAATCCTGCGAACGGCCGAGCGCGCCGAGCAATTCCTGATTCTGGTCTCGCCCAAGGAACCTGAACAGACCGTCGCGGTCGAGGCCGCAGCGGCGGCCCCGGCCGAGAACAGTGCCGACACGCCCGTGGCGGTTCGCGTGACATTCGCCTTTCTGGAAACGCAGACGACACTGGGCGATGCGTTCGAACAGTATTCCGCGCCGAAGGGACAGATCCTGTTGCCCGTGAGGCTGGTCTTCCAGCCCGATCAGGCGGCAACGTCGCTGTCCCCGTCGCAACTGGACATCGAACTCGGCACCGAGACCGGCGCGCGCTACCCGGTGAACGCGCCTGCGACGCTCGCCCTTGCGGCGCAACTCGGGATATCGTCGGCAATCGACCAGCCCGCGTGGACGCCCGGCGAGCCGATCCTGTTGGTCTTCGAGATCCCCCGCGTCAATGCGGTCCCGAAAGTTGTGCATTTCCAGAGTGACGGGTTCGAATTCAAACCAACACGGGAGTAGACTTGTGAGAAAGACATTGCGCGCAATGGTCCTGGCGGCGGCAAGCTCGATCGCCTTCGGCGCGGGCGTGGCCCGTGCCGATGTGCCCATCGGTGAATTCGAACTCGGGGTGTCGGGCAGCACGCTCCAGCAGAAGCTTGCGGCGCAGAACGCGGTGTTCCTGATCGTCACGGACACGCTCATTCACGCGAGAAAGGTCGCGCTTCTTCCGGACAACCGCACAACGCCGTCACAGTTCGTCGAATACACGCGGCTCGCCCCGAGCACGGAAATCAAGGCATCCCTCTGCGACGGCAAGGTCTTCAAGATCGAGTTCACGAGCATTTACAGGGAAGATTTCGGCGCGCTGATGATGGCCCGGAAAGGTGTCTTCGACTACCTGCTGCGGGGTGCTGCGGAACTGACCGAGATCAAGCTCCACCAGAACGAGAAGATTTCCGACGTCACGCAGACCTTCACCATCAATCGCGATGCCCTGGGCGGCTCCCAGCGCGGTGAGGAACGCGTGATCTTCGCGCTGCTCGAGAATGGAGGGCCGCAGTTCAACTGGGTCACCCTGAAGTTCATGCTCGAGAACAGGTGGTATTGCCCGAGCTGAGGCGCGCACCGCCCGCCCCACCCGGATCGAGCCCGCGATCACGCGGGCTTGTTCAGGCGACCGCAGGGGGCCGCTGCCCCTGCGGCAATCCCTCGGGCGCTTGCCGGGGCATTTGGGGCCCGGGCCTTGCCTTCTTCCCGTTTCCAGACCTTCAATCCCTCAGCGCAAGCTCCTGCACCCGCGCGACGGGCTGCCAGACATATTCCAGAACGGTGCGCTTGCCCGAAAGGACATCGACGGTCGCGGTCATGCCGGGGATGAAGGTGACCGCCTCGCCGGCCTCGAGGATCAACTCGCCCTCAATGGCCACATCGACGAGGTAGTGGCTCAGCCCGCCATTCTGCTGATCCATCACCGCATCGGGGCTGATCCGGAGCACACGACCGTCAACCGAGCCGTACTTGGCCGAGTCGTAGGCGGACAGTCGGATGCGCACCGCGTCATCCACCCGGATGCGCGAGATGTCCTGAGGCATGATCTTGGCCTCGACGATCAAGGCCTCGCCGGTCGGGACCAGTTCGAGGATCACGTCGCCCGTGTTCACGAAGCCGCCCGGCGTGCGGAAGTTCAGCTGGTTGACGATACCTTCCATCGGCGCCCGGATGACCGTGCGGCTGACGCGCTCTTCCAGCCGCGGCAGCGATTCTGCCAACTCGCTCTGCTCGGCGACAACCGAGTTCAGTTCATCCATGGCGCGCAGGCGATAATTGGCGCGGGCGTTATCAATCTCGGTTGCCAGCTCGGCCATGCCCGAGCTTGCCTGATCGATGCTGACAGATGCGCGGTCCCGTTCACCACGGGCCTGTTCGAGCTGGCGCTGCAGTTCCAGGAGCCGGGTTGCCGGGGCGATGTTGTCACGCACCAGCGGCTCGACCACGGCAATCTCCTCTTCGAGAAAGCCTGCCGTGCGCTCGGCGGTGCCCACCGTGCTTTCGGCCGCGCGCAAGTCCTGCTCGCGCTGCTGAAGCCGTTGGTCCAGCACGGCCAGTTGCCCGGCCAGCTCTGCCCGGCGCGCCGCAAACAGGCTCTGCTCGGTCAGGGCGACCATGGGCGAGCGCGCATTCAGCTCGGCCGGCACGGTGAACTCTGTGCCCTCGATCTCGGCCCGCAGACGCAGCTCCTTGATGTCGAGTGCGGCCAGACGTTGCGACACGCGGTTGAGTTCGCTGCTGGCATCCACCGGATCGATCTCGAACAGCACCTCGCCCTCGGCGACGGTGCTGTTTTCGGACACGAAACGGCGCAGAATGACACCGCCCTCTGCCGCCTGGACCATCTGGTTCTGCACCGATGACACGATGCGCCCCTCGCCCCGGGTCACGTTGTCGAGCTCTGCCCAGGATGCCCAAAGAAGCGTGAGCGCAATCAGCGCTCCGATCATGATCAGGATCAGCGACCCGCCGATCCCTTCCCCGCCCGCCATGTCGCGGGAAAGGCGCTTGAAATCGATATCCGACATGATCGTGCCCTCAGCGTGCCTGTGCCCGAAGCTTGTCCGGTGTGGTGTCCGCGACGACGGTGCCCTGTTCCATGACCAGCACGCGATCGACCAGCTCCAGCAGCGTGTTGCGGTGGGTGACCATGATCGACGTCCGCCCCCCGATCCAGCTTTTCAGCCGGTCGATCACCGCCTTCTCGGTGGCTGTGTCCATCGAACTGGTCGGCTCATCGAGGATCAGCAGGTTCGGGTTGTGCAGCAGCGCGCGGGCAAGGTTGATCGACTGTCGCTGTCCCCCCGAAAGCCCCTCGCCGCGTTCCCTGAGTTCCATGTCATATCCCTGCGGGTGACTGGCCACGAAGTCGTCCACACCCGAGACCTTGGCAATGTTCAGGAGATGCGCGTCGTCATATTCGTAATACCCCATCTGCAGGTTCTCCTTCACCGTGCCGGAGAACAGCCAGGTTTCCTGCAGCATGACGCCGATGTTGCGGCGCACGTCGGATCTGTCGATCTGACGCAGATCAACCCCGTCGATCAGCACGGAACCTTCGCTGGGTTCGACCAGCCCGCCGATAAGTCGGGCCAGGGTCGATTTCCCCGACCCCATCCGCCCAAGGATCGCGACCTTCTGACCGGCGGGAATCTTGAGCGAGAGATTGCGCAGAATTGGCGTACCCGCACCGGAGAACTTGTAGGTCACATCCCGCAGCTCGATCTCGCCGCTCAGATGCGGACGGCTCAGCCGCGAACGCCCCGGGTCGGCATCATCCTGCCCCTGTTTCATGACCGCGGACAGCGACGTGAAGGCCTGCCGTGCCCCGTTGGCGCGCGACATGGCCGAGGCCAGCTGCGACAGCGGTGCCAGGGTCCGGCCGCCCAGGATCACGGCGGCGATCAACGCCCCCATCGTGACCGTCCCTTCCTGGATCAGGAAGACCCCGTAGAAGATCGTCGCCACCTGTGCCAGTTGCTGGATCGAACCGGCCGCATTGATCGCGAACTGCGACAACATCCGGTTCCTGAGCCCCAGGTCGGACTGCGCCTCGGCGGCCTCTTCGAAACGCTTGCGCATCAGCCGCCCCGATCCGGTCGCCTGAACGGTATCCAGACCGTTTAGGGTTTCGACCAGCACGGCCTGTTTCGACATGTTGGTTTCCATCGCCCCCTCGGCGATCCGCGCCAGAAAGGGCTGGATCACAAGGCCGCTCAGGATCACCAGCGGCACCGCGATCAAAGGCACCAGCGCCAGCGGCCCCGCGATCAGCGAGATCACCCAGATGAAAAAGAAAATGAATGGAAGATCGACAATCGCCACCAGCGTCGCCGAGGTGAAGAATTCGCGCAGCGTGTCGAATTCCCGCACGACACTGGCCAGTGCGCCCGCCTTGCGCGGACCGCCGTCGAGCCGCATGTTCAGGATCTTGTCGAAGATCAGACGCGACATGCGCAGATCGGCCCGCTTGCCCGCGCGGTCCACGAAATGCGCGCGCAAAGTCTTGATCACGAAATCGAAACCCAGCGCCATCAGCACACCGAACGTCAGTGCAATCAGCGACTCGACCGCTTCGTTCGGCACCACACGGTCATACACCACCATGATGAACAGCGACGTCGAGAGCCCCAGGAAGTTGGTCAGCGCCGCGGCGATGATGACCTGCACATAAAGCCACTTGCTTTGCGCGAAAGACCCCCAGAACCAGTCGTTCTTCCCCTGCACCTTGGCGGCACGGTGTTGCTGCCGCGACAGGATGACATAAGGCACAAGATGCTCGCGCAACCCGGCCCGCCCAAGAGAGCGGGTCTCGCCGGTCAAGGGATCGAAGACCTCCACCTGCCCCGATGCATCAACCGTCTGCAAGACGACAGCCTGCCCCCCGAGAAGGAAACCGATCGCGGGGCAGTGCCCATCTGCCAGACGGTCGGGTTTGAGTTCTCCGTACTGGGCCTCGAACCCGACATGTTCGAGCGCCGATACCGCCGCGGCCGGATCAAAGCTGTCACGGGTCAGTTCCGGCAGATCCCGCACGGCGCCTTCCGAGAAGGCAAGCCCCGCTTGCGCCAGGATGTTCTGCACCGCAAGAACCAGAGAACGCTCGACGTCCGGCGCGTCATTCGCGGTTTCCTGCGGATCGATGTGCTGAGGAGGTGCCGCGACTTCTGTGCCGGCAGTCATGTCCATGGCCGCGCCCTTGTCCTGATCCATGCCCCGAACCCTGTGCTAGACGTCTTCGAGACCGAACAGCCCCGACAGAAGCCCTGCCCCCGCCGCGATCTCGAGAAGCAGCAGGTGTTGCTCGGCCATCATCTGGATGTGCTGATCCCGGGCGCGGTAGTTCTCGATCTCGGCTTCGACCAACTGACGCAGGTTCGACTGGCCGGTGGCGATCTGCGATCTGGCTGTCTTGGCCTCGGAAGCGCTCAGTTCGATCTTCTGCGCGACCAGCGGCATGGAGACTTCGAGCGCCGCAAGCCGGACGAGCGCCGCCTCCATTTCCGCTTCGGCGGTTTGCCAATCTTCCTTGAGCTTGTCCTCGAGCGCACCGACACGCGCGCGGGCCGCCTCGAGCGAGGCCTTGCGTCGGCCTCCGTCACCGAAGGTATAATCGACGCGCAGGCCCGCGGTTACATTGGACGTGTCGTCGGTATCGAGCGGCGACAGGGCCCCTGCCTGCAGACTGACCCGTGGCTTCAGGGCCGCCGCGGCCTCGGCCTCGGCCCCGCGGGCTGCAGCCAGATCGGCCGCGCTGCGGCGCAGACGGGGCGCGGTCTTCCAGGATTGCGCATGGGCGCGGGCCAATGTGGGGGCGAAGATCTGCTCAGGCGCGCCCGGACGCACCGCGTTGCGCCCGAAGAACCGATAGAACCGCGTCTGCGCATCTGCAGATTCGGCCTTCAGCGTCGAGCGCTGCAATTCGATGTCGAGGATCTGCCGCCTGGCACTGTCAAGCGACGCGCGGTCCAGCATCCCGTTCGACGCCATCCTCTCGATCTGCGAGATGAGTTCGTTCATGTTCGAGATCTTGGTGGAAAGCCAGGACAGGCGCGCCTCGCACTCCCATACATCGATCCAGGCACGCGCGGCATCCAGTGCGATCTGGTTCTCCTCGTCCAGACGGGCGGCGCGCGCGGCATCGGCCTCATCCGTCGCGCCGGGGCACGACCCGTCAGACCCACCCCCAACCTACAGCAGCTGCGCCCGGGTCACACCCGCA